>CAZDAO010000043.1:0-13563 GCA_964503015.1 uncultured Nocardioides sp.
TCGAGCAGCTGGCCCCGCCGGCCGAGCTCTACTCCGCGCCGGCGACGAGGTTCGTCGGGGAGTTCGTCGGGCTCAGCAACCGGCTCCCCGCGACCGTGCAGGGTGGTGTGGCCGCCGTGCTCGGCCGCGAGGTGCCCGCCCTCGACGGGTCGACGACCGGTGCCGGGTTCGCGCTCGTCCGCCCGGAGGCGGTGTCGGTGGTGGCCGACGCGGACGGCGACGCGACCGTCACGACGGTGATGTTCCTCGGCCCGCTGTCGCGCGTGACGTGCCGGCTCGCCGACGGCACCGACGTCGTCGCCCAGCTCGCCAGCGCCGAGGCGCTGCGGCTCGAGCCCGGTGCGCGGGTGCGGCTGGAGGTCGAGCCGTCCCCGGTGCTGGTGGTGGCCTGAGCCACCCGCCTCAGGCGGTCGGCTGGTCGGGCTCGGCCTCGCCGGCCTCCCGGCGCTGCTTCTCCTCGCGGGCCTTCCGGCGCTGCTCCTCGGCCCGCTCGCGCACCTTCTTGAGGAACTCCGCGTCGGCAGCCGGGTCCGAGGCCGCGAACCGGCCGGGGCGGTCGTACTCCGGGAAGGCACTCGCGCTGCGCTCGTGGGAACCGAGCCGGCGCGGCGCGCGCACCGGACGCCCGGCGGCGAGCCAGGCGATCGAGCCCACGAACGGGAAGAACAGGATCAGGATGATCCACCACACGCGCGAGAGGTTGCGCACTTCGTCGTCGCGGCTGGAGATCGCCTCGATGAGGCAGTAGACCGCCAGGACGAGCGGCACCAGGAAGAACAGCAACCGAATCACGACGACCCCCGCAGGTCGGCCCTGCCGGGGCCGCGGACGACGGGCCCGACCCGCCGCGGCGGCAGCGTAGCCCGACTAGGAGGCCGAGCGACGCGCCTCGTCGATTTGCACCATCGCTACCAGAGTGCAAAACTGCACTCTGTGACGGATAGTGCAAGCCAGCGGCGAGGTCGTCGCGGCACCGAGCTCCGCATCGTCGACGCGGCCCAGCGGCTCGCCGACGAGCGGGGGAGCATCGACGGCTTCACGATGGAGGAGCTGGCCGAGGCGTGCGACGTCTCCCGGCGCACCCTGTTCAACTACTTCCCGAGCAAGGTCGATGCGGTCCTTGGCCCCGACGTCGTGCTGCCCTCCGAGGCGATGGACACCTTCCGCACCGGCGGCCCGTCCGGCGACCTGATCGACGACCTGCAGGCGCTCGTGCTCGCGATCCTCGAGAACGAGGACGTCGACCAGCCCACGATCCAGCGCTTCGACCGGATCGTGCACGCCAACCCGGTCCTGCTCATCACGTTGAAGGAGCGGATGCGCCGGCTCGTGGAGCGTCTCGTCGAGGCCGCCGTCCAGCGCCCCGGCGGCGACCTCCCGCCGCGCGACGTCCAGGTCGCCATCGCGGTGCTCGGCGGCGTCGTCGAGGTCGCCGTCACCACCTTCATCGACGATCCGGAGCAGGACTTCGCCGAGCTCATCGTCGCCGGCATCGCCACGGTCCGCCGCCTCTTCGGCTGACCCCACCAGACCCAGACCCACCACACACGAGGGACACACCACCCATGGCTCGACTCCTCCACCGCCTCGGCCGCACGGCCTACCGGCGCTGGTACGCCTTCATCGCCGCCTGGCTCGTCGCGCTCGTCGCGGTCGGCTTCACCGCCACCGCGATCAGCAAGCCGATGACCGACGCCTTCTCGATCCCGGGCATCCCGTCCGAGAAGGCGGCCGACCTCCAGGAAGAGCTCTTCCCCGACGCCGTCGACGCCTTCGACCAGGCGAGCGTGACCGTCGTGGTCGCTTCTCCCGAGGGGCACACCCTCGAGGAGAAGAGGTACGCCGACCGGGTGACCGCGCTCGTCGACGAGCTGGCCGGACTGCCGCAGGCTCCCGCCGCGGAGACGATCGTCGACCCGGTGAGCGCCGCCGCCGGCCAGGAGCAGCAGATGGTCGACGCCGTCGTCGAGGCGGGCGGCGACGAGGAGCAGGCACGGGCCGACTTCGACGCCCTCTCGCCGCTGTCCGAGGACGGGCGCATCGGCACGATCACCTACACCCTCGACGTCGACCAGGTCACCGACGTCGAGCCCGAGACGGTCGACGCCATCAAGGACACCGTGGCCGACGCCAACGCAGGCGGGCTCACCGCCGAGGTCAACGGCTCCGGCCTCGTGTCGATGCCCGAGGGCGGGTCCTCCGAGCTCATCGGCATCGCCGTCGCCGTCGTCGTGCTGCTCGTCGTCTTCGGGTCCGTCGTCGCTGCGGGCATCCCGATCGTCACCGCGCTCATCGGCCTCGGCACCGGCCTGCTCGGCGTCGTCGGGGCGACCGCGTTCTTCGACATCGGGTCCAGCACCCCGATGCTCGCCAGCATGATCGGCCTCGCGGTCGGCATCGACTACGCGCTGTTCATCCTCGCCCGCTACCGCAGCGAGCTCGAGCACACCGACGACCGTGCCGAGGCGATGGGCGTCGCGACCGGCACCGCCGGCTCGGCCGTGGTGTTCGCCGGACTGACCGTCCTGATCGCCCTCGCTGCCCTGTCCGTGGTCGGCATCCCGTTCCTCACCACGATGGGCCTCGCCGCCGCCGGCACCGTGTTCGTCGCGGTGCTCGTCGCCCTGACGCTGCTGCCCGCCGTGCTGGGGATGCTGAAGGGCAAGGCCTTCGGTGGCCGGATCCGCCGCTACCGCCCGACGCGCGACGAGCGCGGCCGCGTCCTCAACAACGGCGTCCGCTGGGCCCGGCTGGTCGGCCGCGCACCCGTCGCCGCGATCCTGATCGTGGTCGTCGGCCTCGGCGCGCTCGCCGTACCGGTCAAGGACCTGCACCTGGCGTTCCCGACCGACTCCACCGCGTCACCGGAGACCACGCAGCGCCGCGCGGCCGACCTCGTCGCCGAGGGCTTCGGGCCGGGGCGGCAAGGCCCGCTAATGGTGGTCGTGGACGCCCGCGACGTCGACGAGGCCGACCGCGGCGCCGCCTTCGGCGACGTCGTCCAGTGGGCGGCCGGGCTCGACGGCGTGGTCAACGCACAGGTCGTGATGACCAACGAGGCAGGCACGGGAGCCCAGGTGCTCGTCACGCCGAGCACCGGCGCCGATGAGGTCGCCACCGAGGACCTGCTGCAGGAGATGCGTGACGGCCAGGCCGGCATCGAGGCCGACACCGGCACGACCACCGGCGTCACCGGCATCACCGCGATCCAGGTCGACGTCTCCGAGAAGCTCGCCGACGCGCTGCCGGTCTACCTCGCCGTCGTGATCGGGCTCGCGTTCCTGCTGCTGATGCTGGTCTTCCGCTCGATCCTGGTGCCGCTCACCGCCACCCTCGGCTTCCTGCTGTCGGTGCTGGCGACGCTCGGCGCGACCGTGCTGGTCTTCCAGGAGGGGATGTTCGGGATCGTCGAGGGCGCGCCGCTGGTGTCGTTCATGCCGATCTTCCTCATCGGCGTCGTCTTCGGCCTCGCGATGGACTACCAGGTCTTCCTCGTCACCCGGATCCGCGAGGCGCACGTCCACGGCGCGTCGATGCGCGAGGCGGTCGTCGACGGCTTCCGCAACTCGGCCCGCGTCGTCTCTGCCGCTGCCGTGATCATGACCTCGGTCTTCGCCGCGTTCATGCTCACCGACGAGCCGATCATCAAGTCCATGGGCTTCGCGCTGGCGGCCGCCGTGCTGTTCGACGCGTTCGTGGTGCGGATGGTGCTCGTCCCGGCGCTGCTCTACCTGCTCGGCGAGAAGGCGTGGTGGCTGCCCCGCTGGCTCGACCGGCTGCTCCCCGTCATCGACGTGGAGGGTGAGTCGCTCGAGCGCGGCCACGCCGCCGCGCAGTGGCGCGACGAGCGGGAGCCCGAGCTGGTCGGCTGAGGTCGTCCTCCGGAGTGTGGTCCTCGTGATGCGCCTGCCGCGTCACGAGGACCACCCTGTTGTTCTCCGGCTCACTTCCAGGGAGCCACCAGGGCCGCGAGGTCGGGGGCCAGCTCCTTCTGCAGCAGCGGCCCGAACGTGACCCGGTGCACGCCCATCGTCTGCAGGTCCTCCAGTGAGCCGGCCGCCGAGCCGGTGCGCGGGTTGGCGATGACGTTGACCGGCCCGGACAGGGCCTCGAGCAGTGCCTCGAGGGAGGCCGCGTCGGGTACGCCGACGGGGTAGACGCAGCGCGCGCCCGCCTCCTCGCACGCGCGGAGGCGGGCGACGGCCTCACCCACCGGGTCGTCGAACTGCCCCTTCTTGAGGAACACGTCGGTGCGGGCGTTGACCACCACGTCGACGCCCGCGGCGTCGGCGGCCTGCCGGATCGCGCCGATGTAGTCGGCGTGCTCGGCGGCCGACCGCATCCGGCCGCCCTCGGAGTGGGCCGTGTCCTCGATGTTGAGCCCGACGGCGCCGGCCTCGAGCATCCGCTCGACCAGCTCGGCGGCGGGCGTGCCGTAGCCGGACTCCAGGTCGGCGGTGACCGGGGTGTCGGGCACGGCCCCGCAGATGCGTCGTACGCCGTCGAGAACGTCGTCGAGCGTCATGTCCTCGTTGTCGCCCTGGCCCCGCGAGTCGGCGAGCGGGTGGCTCCCGATGCTCAGCGCCGCGAAGCCGGCATCCGCGACCGTGCGGGCCGACCAGGCGTCCCAGACGTTGGGCAGGACCAGCGTGGTGCCGGTGTGGTGGAGGTCGAGGAGGGTGCGGGCGCGAGCGGCGAGGTCCATGCCCCGAGGCTGCCACGCCTGAGCAACCGGGCATAGGGGGCGCCGTCGGTGCGTTGACCCGACGTGAAGATGCTCGACCCAGTGCGCACCCCAGTCCTCGACTCGGTCGTCATCGGCGCCGGCCAGGCGGGTCTTGCGGCGTCGTACTTCCTGGGCCAGCGCGGCGTCGACCACGTCGTGCTCGACGCCAACCCCGAGCCGGGCGGCGCCTGGCAGCACCGCTGGTCCTCGCTCAGCATGGCGGACGTGCACGGCGTGGCGGACCTGCCCGGATCCGCCGCGCCCGAGGTGTCGCGGCGCGCCGCCAACCGCGTGGTGCCCGACTACTTCGCCGACTACGAGCGCAGCCACGGGCTGCCGGTGGTGCGTCCGGTGCGGGTGGACCGCGTCGAGAGCGACGGCGACCTGCTGGTCGTGCACTCCGGCGAGCGGCAGTGGCGCACGCGCACGCTGGTCAACGCCACCGGCACCTGGACGCGGCCGTTCGTGCCGTTCTACCCCGGCATCGGGACCTTCCGGGGCAAGCAGGTGCACACCGCCCACTACCCCGGCGTCGAGCACTTCCGTGGCAAGCGGGTCCTCGTCGTCGGCGGCGGCGCCTCGGCCGTGCAGTTCCTCGGCGAGCTCGCTCCGGTCACGGACACGCTGTGGGTGACCCGACGTCCGCCCGTGTGGCGCGAGGAGTTCGACGCCTCGGCCGGTCTGGCCGCGGTCACGGCGGTGGAGGAGCGCGTACGCCGTGGCCTCCCGCCCGCCAGCGTGGTCAGCGTGACCGGCCTCGCGTTGCGACCCCAGGAGCAGGAGGCCGCGCGCCTGGGCGCCTACGAGCGGCTCCCGATGTTCTCGCGCATCGAGCCTGATGGCGTGCGCTGGGCGGACGGGCGGTCCGAGCGCGTCGACGTGATCCTCTGGGCGACCGGCTTCCGGCCGGCGGTCGACCACCTGGCGCCGCTGGGCCTGCGCAGCCCCGAGGGTGGCATCGCGCTGGTGCCCGTGCCGGGGAACGTCCAGGGCGCGACGACGTCCGAGCGCGACCCCCGCGTCCAGCTCGTCGGCTACGGCCCCTCGGCCAGCACGATCGGTGCCTCGCGCGCCGGCCGGCAGGCCGCTCTGGCGGTCGCGCGCCACCTGGCCGCCGAGCCTGCCGCGGTCGCGGGCTGAGCCTGACGCCCGCGGTCCTGACGCCCGTCACGGGTCAGGACCGCGGCGGCTCGCTAGGCTGACGCCCATGGGGGAGATCGAGAACCGCCCGCACGACCCGTCGCAGATGCGCATCTCCGACGCCGACCGCCAGCGCGTCGCCGACGTGCTGCGCGACGCGGCCGGCGACGGGCGCCTGGACCTCGACGAGCTCGAGGAGCGCCTGGAGCTGACGTGGCAGGCCAAGACCTACGGCGAGCTGGTGCCGATCACCCTCGACCTCCAGGCGACCGGGCCGGTGACGCCGCCGGCATCCGCACCCGTCCGTCGTCCGTCGCACCTGCCCGCGGTCGGCCACAACTCCTCGACCGCGATCATGAGCGAGTGCAAGCGTCAGGGCGTCTGGGCGGTGCCCGAGCACCACAGCGCGTTCGCGCTGATGGGCAGCGTCCTGATCGACCTCCGCCAGGCCCAGCTGGCGGGCCACGAGACCCAGATCAACGCCAGCGCGATCATGGGTGAGGTCAAGGTCATCGTCCCGGCCGACATGCACGTCGTGGTCGACGGGACGCCGATCATGGGCGAGTACAACCAGGCCAAGGACAAGGTGCCGGCCGACCTGCGCCCCGACTCCCCGACCGTGCGGATCCGGGGCATGGCCCTGATGGGCTCGGTCACCGTGCAGCGTCAGCCGCCGCCCGGCACGCCGAAGAAGATCATCGGCACCTACTGAGGCTGCGCGCCGTCGCTCCTCAGCGCGTACGCCGGAGCACGAGCGCCTGCCACGGCTCGAGCCGGCCCGACCACGGCCCGGTGCCTGCGTTCGGCGCCACGTTGTCGAGCAGCACCTCGGCCTTGCCCCACGCGGTCAGGTCGACGTCGGCGTGCGCGGGCTCGCCCCCGAAGTTCGCCACGACGAGCAGCTCGACGTCGTCGAGCGAACGGGTGAAGGCGTAGACCCGCTCGTCCTCGGGCAGCAGCATGGTGAAGTCGCCGAGCGCGACCACCGGCTCCTCGTGGCGCAGCTCGATCAGCCGACGGTAGTGGTGGAAGACCGAGTCGGGGTCGGCGACCGCCGCCTCGGCGTTGACCTCGGTGTGGTTGGGGTTGACCGGCAGCCACGGCTCGCCGGTGGTGAAGCCGGCGTGCGGCGAGGCGTCCCACTGCATCGGCGTGCGGGCGTTGTCGCGTCCGCGCGAGCGGAGCGAGGCGAGGACGTGTTCGGGGTCGGCACCGAGGTCGACCGCCTGACGGTGGTGGTTGAGCGACTCGATGTCGCGGAAGTCGTCGATGCCGGCGAAGGGGTGGTTCGTCATCCCGAGCTCCTCGCCCTGGTAGACGTAGGGCGTGCCCCGGTGCAGGTGCAGCACGGTGCCGAGCAGCTTCGCCGAACGCACGCGCCACTGCCCGTCGTCGCCGAAGCGGGACACCACGCGCGGCTGGTCGTGGTTGTTCCAGTAGAGCGAGTTCCAGCCTACGTCGGCGAGGCCGGCCTGCCAGCGCCCGAGGACGTCCTTGAGCGCGGGCAGCCGGAAGGGCAGCAGGTCCCACTTGGTCCGGTCGTGGTCCACGCCCATGTGCTCGAACGTGAAGACCATGTCCACCTCGCGCCGGCTGGCGTCGGTGTAGAGCACGGCGTCCTCGACGGTGGCGCCGGGAGTCTCGCCGACGGTGAGGATCTTCCGGTCGCGGCCCGCCATGACCTCGCGGTGCATCTCGGCGAGGAACTCGTGGATGCGGGGGCCGTTGAGGAGGTACGGCGAGGAGTCACCGAAGGTGCCCGAGTGCACGACCCCGTCGGGCAGCGCGGGGTCCTTGGAGATCAGGTTGATCACGTCCATGCGGAAGCCGTCGACGCCGCGGTCGAGCCACCAGCGCATCATCGCGTAGATCGCCTCCCGGACCTCGGGGTTCTCCCAGTTGAGATCGGGCTGCTTGCGGGAGAAGACGTGCAGGTAGTACTCGCCGGTCGCCTCGTCGAGGTCCCAGGCGGGCCCGGAGAAGGCGCTCTCCCAGTTGTTCGGCTCCGCTCCGGGCTCGCCGCCGGTCATGCCGTCGCGCGGCGGCCGCCACCAGTACCAGTCGCGCCTGGGGTTGTCGCGCGACGAGCGGGACTCCACGAACCACGGGTGCTCGTCGCTGGTGTGGTTGACGACGAGGTCCATCATCAGCCGCATGCCGCGCGCGTGGAGTGCGGCGACCAGCTCGTCGAGGTCGTCGAGGGTGCCGAAGGTCGGGTCGACGTCCTGGTAGTCGCTGATGTCGTAGCCGGCGTCGTCCTGAGGGGACGGGTAGACCGGCGACAGCCACACGACGTCGACACCGAGCCGTGCCAGGTGGTCGAGCCGGCCGATCAGCCCTCTGAGGTCGCCGATCCCGTCGCCGTCGGAGTCGGCGAAGCTGCGGGGGTAGACCTGGTAGACGACAGCGGTGCGCCACCAGTCGGGGTCGTCGTGGGTCACCCCGCGATGCTCCCATCCGCGATCCGGAGGCGCACCAGGGTGACGGTCTCCGGGCGGCGGCGCGGGACCCAGTAGCCGCGGGCGCCGAGCACCGCGCCGCGGACCGTGGTCCCGTCCGTCGGGCCGATCGCGGGCAGCGCGACCGACCGGCTGACGGCCCGGTGGTCGACGGGCGCGGCCCAGCGCAGGTCGTACGACGCGTCCGCCCGCAGGCCCGGCACCCGCACGAGCGTGCCGCGGTTGCTCGCCGACTCGTCGAGCTGGACGTGGGCCACGACGGCCTCGCTGCCGTCGTGGGCCACGACTCCGTGGAGCAGCACGGCGGGGTCGGCGGACTCCGGGCGGACCGTCCGGCCGGAGTGCAGCAGGTGTCGCAGCCGCTTGTGCAGGCCCACCCATCCGGCGAGCGCGGTGAGCTCCTCCTCGGTCGCGGTGCTGAGGTCCCACTCCACGCCGAACGCGCCGAACAGGGCGGTCGCGGCCCGGAAGTCGAGCGGCAGGGTGCGGCCGGTCTGGTGCGCCACGGGCGCGCTCACGTGGGCGCCGAGGTACTCCGGCGCCACGAGCTGCGTGGTCCAGCGCTGGATGTGCTGGCGGGCCAGCGCATCGGTCATGTCGGAGGTCCAGACCCGCTGGGTGCGCTCGAGGACGCCGAGGTCGATCCGGCCACCGCCGGAAGCGCATGTCTCCCAGTCGATGCGCGGGTGCAGTCGGCGCAGTGAGTCGAGGAGGCGGTAGAAGGCGAGGGTGTGCTCGCGCACCGCCGAGGAGCCGTCCCGTGCGCCGGACCCGGCCTCGAGCAGCTCGCGGTTGTGGTCCCACTTGACGTAGTCGATCGGGGCCGAGGAGAGCACCTCGTCGACCCGGTCGTGGACGTGCTGCCAGACCTCCGGCCGTGACAGGTCGAGCACGAGCTGGTTGCGGTGGAGCTGTGGCACGCGCGCGCCCGCCGACAGGATCCAGTCGGGGTGGGCGCGGTAGAGCTCGGAGTCGGGGTTGACCATCTCCGGCTCGAACCACAGGCCGAACTCCATGCCGAGGGAGCGGACGTGGTCGGCGATCGGCGCCAGGCCGTCGGGCCAGACGTCGGGGTCGACCCACCAGTCGCCGAGCCCGGCGGTGTCGTCACGCCGACCGTGGAACCAGCCGTCGTCGAGCACGAAGCGCTCGATCCCCACCCGCGCCGCCCGGTCGGCGATCTCGTGGAGCCGGGGGAGGTCGTGGTCGAACCACACGGCCTCCCACACGTTGAGCACCACCGGCTGGTGGCCGGGGTGGGCGCGGAGCGAGCGCTCGTAGGTGTGGAACGCCTCGGCCAGGCCGTCGAGCCCGGCGTCGGAGGCCCCGAAGACGACCCACGGCGAGGCGTACTCCTCGTCGTGCCCCAGCAACACCTCACCCGGCTGGAGCAGCTCACCCCCGCCCAGGGTCGTGCCGAGGTCGGGGGAGCGCTCGGCGCGCAGCACGCTGTTGCCGCTCCACGCGACGTGGACACCCAGCACGGTGCCGGTGCGGGTGCCGAAGCCGGGCGTGCCGAGGACGACCGTGGTCGCGCCGCCCAGACCGGGCCGACCCTCGCGTCCCTCACGCAGCCACAGGCCGTCGGTGACGAGGTGCCGCTGCGGGGTGCGCTCACCCTCGTGGCGACCCGTGAAGTCGAGCAGCTCGGTGAGGTCGTCCGCGGCGGGCAGCACCACCTCCAGCCCGGTGAGAACGTAGGTTCCCGCCCCGGTGCTCCGGACCGTGTGGCGCCCGCGCAGCAGGCCCCCGGGCAGCGCCTCGAGCTCGGTGGTCAGCCGCAGCCCGGCCGCGTCGTCGTGGGCCGTCAGGGTGA
The DNA here is from genome assembly GCA_964503015.1 of uncultured Nocardioides sp. Lineage (GTDB taxonomy): Bacteria > Actinomycetota > Actinomycetes > Propionibacteriales > Nocardioidaceae > Nocardioides. The sequence goes on from CAZDAO010000043.1 coordinate 10,142, forward strand.
GCCGGTCGTCACCGGTGGTGAGGTCGTCGACGAGGAAGCGGGTGGACCAGGCCGCGTCGGAGCCCGGGGCGTCGACGCGGTGCCCGCGCAGGTGGGGACGGGTGAACAGCTCGTGGGCGTGCTCCCCCAGCAGCGGCACGCCCGGTCCGCGGGACGTCGACGGGTAGCCCGCCGCACCGGACGTCTGGGCGGTGGCGACCCCCGCCCACAGGACGCGGGGAAGGAGCTCGCCGGACGTGTCGAGCTCGAGGGTGAGGCGGGAGGGAACGGACGGGTGCGGGGGAGGGAAGAGCATCGCTCGCTTCCGGGTCGTCGGAGAGGGGTACGCCGCCCGGCGGCCGGCGCCGGGCGGCGTGCGGGGCCGTCACCCCTTGACCGCTCCGGCGGTCAGGCCCCGGACGAAGAACCGCTGCATGAAGAGGAAGACCAGGATCGGCAGCACCATGGTCAGGAAGCCGCCCGCGGTGATGAGGTGCTGGCCGGCACCCGCCTGGCCCATCAGGTTGTTGCGCAGGGCGACCGTGATGGGCGCGTTCTCTCCGGGCCCGACGAAGATCAGGGCGACCAGCAGGTCGTTCCACACCCAGAGGAACTGGAAGATCGCGAACGCCGCGAGCGCCGGCACCGACATCGGCAGCACCAGGCGGTAGAACGTCTGGAAGTGGCTGGCGCCGTCGATCTTGGCCGACTCGATGACGCTGCGAGGCAGCGTCGCCATGTAGTTGCGCAGGATGTAGACCGCCAGCGACATGCCGAACCCGATGTGGGCCAGCCACACCGCCGGGAAGGTGCCCGCCAGCTCGAAGTCGCCGTAGATCCGCAGGATGGGCACGAACGCGATGTAGTTGGGCACCACGAGCAGGCTCACGACCGCGAGGAACAGGAAGTTGCGGCCGGGGAACTCCATGAACGCGAAGGCGTACGCCGCGAACGCGGCCACCAGGATCGGGATGAAGGTGGCCGGCAGGGTGATGGCGAGGCTGTTGACGAACGCCTCGCCCAGCCCGCCCTGGTCGATGGCCGTGCGGTAGTTGTCGAAACTCATCCGGCCCCACGCGGACGGGGTCCAGAAGAGCGTCCACCACCCGCTGTCGTTGGCGTCGTCACGCGGGCGGAACGAGGTGAGGAACAGGCCGATGACGGGCACGATCCACAGGAAGCACAGGATGAGCACGACGATCCGTGCGAACCAGCCCGCCTTCTGGGGCTTGCCCTCGCGCGAGGGGACGCGCTTGCGGGTCTTCGAGGTGGGGGTGGCCGCTGCCGGGGTGGTCTGTGTCGAGGTCATGCCATGGACTCCTCACGGCGGAAGTGGCGCACCTGGTACCACATGATGGGCACGGTCGCGAGCATCAGCAGCACCACGATGGCCGCCGCTCGTCCGTTGTTGGCGTTGGTGAACAGCTGGTTGAAGAACTCCAGGCCGATCACGTTGGTGTTGGCGTTGCCGTTGGTCATCACGTAGACGATGTCGAAGATCTTCATGACCCCGATCAGGGTCGTGATGTAGACGGTGATCACGGTGCCCCAGATCTGGGGGACGACCACCCGGAAGAAGATCGCCCGCTCGTTGGCACCGTCGATCCGGGCGGCCTCCAGGGTGTCCTCGGGCACGCCCTTGACGGCCGCGGACAGCAGCACCATCGAGAAGCCCACCTGCGCCCAGAGCAGCATCACCATGAGGAGCAGGCTGTTGACGTGCCAGTCGCTCAGCTGGAGCCATGCGACCGGGTCGAAGCCGAGGGCGGTCACGATGGCGTTCTGCAGGCCGATCTGCTCGCGCCCCGGCGGGCGGAAGTCGTAGACCAGGCCCCACACCGTGCCGGCGCCGACGAAGCTGATCGCCATCGGGAGGAAGATGATCGTCTTGGAGGTGTTCTCCCACCTCGGGGCGAGGCGGTCGGCCAGGGTGGCGACCGCGAGGCCCATGGCGACCGTGACCGCCGGGACGATCAACATCCACAGGAGCGTGTTGAACAACGTGTCGCGGAACCCGTTGCTGCCCAGCAGGTCGGTGTAGTTCTCCAGCCCGACCCACTCGGTGCTGGTCGCGTTGGCGAAGCTGAAGACGGCGGTCTGGAAGGCGGGGTAGACCAGGTAGAACACCAGCGCGGCGTAGGCCGGGAGGATGTAGAGGTAGGGCTTGATGCGCTGCTCCCACCGGCCGCCGAGGACGACGGACAGCTTGTCGAGCAGCCAGTAGAGGATCACGGCCGCCGCGATGCCGACGCCGACGGTGATCAGTGCGTTGAGGATCTTCACGACCATGCTCGGTGCTCCTCGTCAGGGAGGCAGGGATGGGGGGTCGGCGCGTGGGACCGGGCGCGAGCGCGCCCGGTCCCGGTGGCGCACCGTCAGTTGGGCCAGCTGTCGTCGATGTTGGACAGCGTGGTGTCGAGGTCCTGCCGGTCGCTGACCCAGGCGGTCATCTCCCGCCAGAACGAGCCGGCACCGACCTCGCCGGGCATCAGGTCGGACCCGTCGAAGAGGAACGGGTCGGCCTGGTAGGCCACGTCGGCGATCTGCCGCGTCAGGTCGCTCGGGTAGAGCGAGGTGTCGAAGCCGGTGTGCGGCGAGATGAACGAGCTGTCGGGCGCGGCCTCGGTGCCGAGGTCGACGTCGGCGAGGATCTCCATCACGGCGCGGGAGTCCTCGTTGTCGATCAGCAGCGTGGCGAGGTCGCCACCGCCCATGACCGGGTTCTCGCCGCCGGCCTCGGCCGGCGGGAAGCCGAAGACCCCGATGCGCTCGTCGACGTTGTCCACGACGTCCTGGGGCATGAAGTCGGCCGAGACGATGAAGTTGCCCTGCTTGAGCATCCAGCAGCCCGGGTCGTCGTCCCACATGGTGTCCTCGGCGTCGCCGAAGTTGGTGCTCGCGATGGCCGAACGGCCGCCGGGGACGTTGCCGTCGGCGAGCACGGTCTGCTCCATGTAGTCGGCCGCCTCGCGCACCACGTCGGAGTCGAAGGGCACCTCGTGGCTGACCCACTGCTCGTAGGTCTCCGAGCCGCCGAAGCGCATGATGAGGTCCTCGTACCAGTCGGTGACCGGCCACCCGGTCGCCGCGTCGGACTCGATGCCGAAGCACCACGGCGTGCCGCCGTCGCTCTTGATCTGCTCGGTCAGGTCGAGCAGGTCGTCGAGCGTCTCGGGCGCCTCGTAGCCGGCCTCGTCCCAGGCCTGCTTGTTGTAGAAGACCAGGCTCTTGACGTTCATGCTGATCATCAGGCCGTACTGCGTGCCGTCGAACTGGCCTGCCTCGAGCGTGCCGGGGGTCATGTCCTCGATCAGCTCCGGCGGGATGATCTCGTCGGTGAGCTCGACGCCCTCGCCCCGGTCGAGGAGCTGCTGGATCACGCCGGGCTGCGGGATGACGGCGATGTCCGGCGGGTCGCCCGCCTGGACGCGGGTGAGGATCAG
>CAZDAO010000043.1:13663-15256 GCA_964503015.1 uncultured Nocardioides sp.
GACGAGGGGAGGACGCGGTGAAGACGCGACGGGTGGTGCTCTCCGACGTCGCCGCCGAGGCGGGCGTCTCGACCACGACGGCGTCCTACATCCTCAACGGCCGCGCCGACGAGATGCGGATCGCGAGCGAGACCGAGGAGCGCGTCCGGGCCGCGGTCGCCCGCCTGGGCTACCGCCCCAACCGCAGTGCGCGCAGCCTCCGCACCAGGCGCACCGCGACGGTCGGGCTGGTCTCGGACCAGATCGCCGGGGAGCAGTACGGCAGCAGCATGCTGACCGGCGCCAGCCTGGCGGCGCGCGAGCTCGACCACCTCGTCGTCATGGGCGAGAGCGGCGGTGACCCGGAGCTCGAGCGGCTGCTGATCGAGGAGATGCTCGAGCGCGAGGTCGACGGAGTGGTCTATGCCACCCGCACGGCCCGGACCGTCCACCTGCCGCAGTCGCTGCGCGGCATCCGGTCGGTCCTCCTCAACTGCGAGGACCCCGACCAGAGCCTGCCCGCCGTGGTGCCCGACGACGAGGGCGGCGGACGCCGGGCCGCCGCGGTGCTGCTCGACGCCGGGGTCGACGACGTGTGGGTCGTCGGCGAGGACCCCACGCCCGAGGCGACCGCTGGCCCCCGGCGGATGTGGGGCGTGCGCGCCGGGCTCGCGGCGAGCGGTGTCGCCCTGGCCGGCGTCGTCCCCTGCGACTGGTCGGTCACCGAGGGCTTCGAGGCGACCAGCCGGTGGCTGGCGGCCGGTCACCGCGCCCGGGGCCTGGTCTGCATGAACGACCGGGTCGCGATGGGCGTCTACCAAGCGCTGGCCGGGGCGGGACTGCGCGTGCCCGACGACGTCAGCGTCGTCTCCTTCGACGGTTCGGCGCTGGCCGGGTGGCTGCGCCCCGTGCTGACGTCGGTCGAGCTGCCGTTCACCGAGCTCGGCGCCCTCGCCGTACGGCGACTCCTCGACGCCGACGACCGGGGCGGGACGCTCTCGGTGCCGATGACCGTCCGGCACGGCGGGTCGGTCCGTCCGGACTGAGCCGGCGTCGCCGCGGCTTCGCCGGCCTCCCGGCGTGGACACCCGCGTTGCCCTGCCGGACCACGGAGCCCTACTGTGACTGGCGTCACTTCACTACGGATCGTCCGGCACGTACCTGCCGGTGAAGGAGCAGAAAATGGCATCAGTGACGTTCGAGAAGGCCCAGCGGTGGTATCCGGGGGCCGATGAGCCCGCGGTCCCGGGCATCGACCTGGAGATCAAGGACGGCGAGTTCATGGTGCTCGTCGGGCCGTCCGGGTGCGGCAAGTCCACCACGCTCCGCATGCTGGCGGGCCTGGAGGAGGTCAACGACGGGCGCATCTTCATCGGCGACCGCGACGTGACCAACGTGCCGCCGAAGGACCGGGACATCGCGATGGTGTTCCAGAACTACGCGCTCTACCCGCACATGTCCGTCGAGGAGAACATGGCGTTCTCGCTCAAGATGGCGAAGGTGCCGGCCGAGGAGCGCAAGCAGCGGGTGGCCAAGGCCGCCGAGATCCTCGGCCTGACCGAGTACCTCCAGCGCAAGCCCAAGGCCCTCTCCGGCGGCCAGCGCCAGCGAGTG
>CAZDAO010000044.1:0-15192 GCA_964503015.1 uncultured Nocardioides sp.
AGAGCAGCTGACTCTTAATCAGCGGGTTCGGGGTTCGAGTCCCTGATGGCGTACAGATCAAGCCCCTGACCAGCGAGAACGCTGGTTAGGGGCTTTCTCGTTGCCGGCGCGGTGCCCGTTAAGTGCCCGAAAAGTCGGCGGCCCCGACGGCTCAGGGCGCCGTGGGGCTCACGGCGAGTCGTCGCTGGGGGTGCGAGGCCTACGCAGGATCGTCGCGGCTGCCGCGACGGTGGTCTTGCGGCCCATGTAGACGTCGGTGGTCATCGACGGGTTGCGGTGGCCGAGCTGGTCGGCTACTTGTCGGGCGCTGATCCCGGCCTCGTCGAGGCGGGTGGCGACGGTCTTGCGGAAGGTGTGCGAGGTGACCCAGTCGAACCCGATGCGGTCGAAGAGGCGTCGCAGCTCGCCGGTGGTGTTGGACCGGTTGCGGACCTTGCCGAGCGGTGAGGGGAAGAGGACCTCGTCGGTGTTGATGGCGATGTCGGCGATGCGGCGCCGGAGGGTCGCGACCACATGGGGCGGGAGCGCGAGGACCCGCCAGCCGGCGTCGGTCTTGGTCCATTCCTGGATGCCGCCGTCAGTGGTGGTGGCGGTGATCTCGACGACCCCGGCGTCGAGGTCGAGGTAGCGCTGCCGGACGGCGCTGGCCTCGCCGATGCGGGTGCCGGTGGCCGAGAGGAACTCGATCAGGTCGACGAGGTCCAGCTCGCGTGCCTTGCGGTCCGCGGCAACCCTGTCGAGCAGCTCGGCATGTTCGGCGACGCTGAGCGCCCGAGGTGCCTGACGGCGCGGGGCCTCCAGGCGGCGTGCCTGTCGGACCGGGTTGTCACGCAGCGCGCCGTGGTCGATGGCGAGCTGGACCATGCCGCTGAGCACGGAGCGGGTCATCTTGGCGGTGCCGTAGCCGTGCTTGCGCGCGATGGCGGCGAGGAATCGGTTGATGGCCGGGACGGTGATCTCGCGGACCTGCAGGTCACCCATGCCGGGCTTGATGAGGTCGACGGCGAGTTTGGCGTACCGCTCGCGGCTCGTGGGAGCGAGGCTGGCTCGGGTGGCGACGTCCTCCAGGTAGACCTCGATCAGGAACTTCACGCGCATGTGACCGGTGACCGCAGAGGCGGTGGGGTCCTGGCGCTCGGTGATGGCGAGCTTCAGCGCCGAGATCGCCTCGGTCTTGGTGGGTCGAAAGCGAGCGATCTGGGTGGTGGTCCCGTCGTAGTCGCGGTACCGGGCGCGGGCCCGCCAGCTTCCGTTGGGCATCCGCAGGGTGCTGATGTCACCCCAGGTGCCGACCGTCAGAGGGGGTCGTCCGGTCCGCATCGTCTCCGATCCCTTCCTCCCGGGTATGAGCCAGCTGCGGTCCTGCTTTCACGCATTCAACCGGAAGCCTTCGGTCCACCGTGCGCGTCCTGAGGCCACCTGTGGAGAGCGCGGGCCGCCAGGCCGCCTGTGGACTGCTGACACGTTCGCTGACACGTTCGCTGGCGCCGGCGCCGGCGCCGGCGCTGGCGCCGGCGTCCGTCAGGCGATGTCACGGTCGGCGTGATCCTTCTGCTCGTTGATCCAGCCGCGGAGGTCGCCGATGGTGGTGAGGAGGTGGCGGCCGATCTTGAAGAAGCGGGGACCGTCGCCGCATCGCCGCCACCAGCGCAGGGTGTTGACGGGGACGCGGAGGATGGCGGCGACCTCGGTCAGGGTCAGTAGGTCCTCGTCCTTGCTGTCGGGGATGGAGACGGTGGTGATGGTGGAGAGACTCATCTCGGGTCCTTTCAGTGATGGGGTGGCCGCGAGGCGGTCTCGGGCCTGTTCGGTGCTGCTCTGGTAGTCACCTAGGGATTCGAGTCGGCTCCGGGCGATCACCTTGAAACCGGCATTTTTCAGCGGCCGGCGCCGGGTCCCCCGGCCCCCCTCAGCCGACGTCAGCGGGGGACGGCGACGGCGCGGCGATGACGTGGAGACATCTCTGCCCCCGTGACCGGGCTCGCGGAGCACATCGAGGGGTTCACGCATTGACGCCTACACGGCGGTATCGGACTCGTCCCGCCCACGCGAGCACGAGGGCGACCAGCACACACGCGCCGACGACGGTCACTGCGTCAGTTCGAAGCCATATCCAACCCGGCATGCTTCATCGGCGATCACGCGGCGAGACTCCCGGTCGCTCCAAGACCGCGAATGTGTCGTCGCACGACCAGGACGATCGCTGGCGGCACTTGCGCGCCGCGGTCACGAGCGCCCACGTCACAGCACCAGTCATAAGTTGCGCCGAAACGAACACTGGGATTTCGGTTAGTTGTCGTCGACCCTGGAAAAGGCCCTGTAACCTGCGCAAACACTGAACTCGACGCTTCGTACCCTGACCGTCGTTTCGCAACGATTTCGGCCCTGGTGAGGGCAGATTGAGGGCAGGCGGCGCCCGGTAGAGCGCGATACTGCGCCCTCCCCCGACCCGCGTGCCCGTACATGCCGGGCCCCGCACCGTTGATCAAGGCCTACTGAAACCGCACAAACGCGAGTACGACGAGGTGCTGTCTTGGGAGCACCTCGGATCACTCCATGGGCCGGGGACGTCGCCGCGCCGCCCGGGGGTGTCCGTCGGGGTCTGCCTCGTGCCGCATCAACCCGGGGCAGGAGTCCACTGCGGTCGCGATCTGCGCAGCGGTTCGTGGCACCCTGTGACCTGAAGGACCAAGAGGTGAAATGCCGGCCGTGGACCTCGAACGAAGGCGACCAGTGGAAGAAGGTGCGATGAGCGTCCAGGCGTCGAGCAGATCGGACCAGGCCTATGAAGACCTGCGTGCCCTCCTGCTCAGCGGGCGGATGGAGCCCGGGACTCGACTGACCGAGGCGGGGCTCACCACCACTCTGGGCGTGTCCCGCAACACTGTGAGGTCCGTGCTGATCCGTCTGCAACAGGAGGGATACCTCACCGGGGAGCCCAATCGCGGCGTGCGGACCCGGGTGTTCTCGATCGACGAGGCCCTGGCGGTCATGGAGGCACGCGAGGCCATCGAGACCGCCTTGGCGGAGAAGGCCGCGGAGCGTGCCACCGACGAGGAGCTGGAGACTCTGGCGGCCATCTGCGACGAGATGTCCACGACCGACTACGTCGAGTCGGAGGAACAGTACGCCCACCTGAACCGACGCTTCCACCAGCAGATCAGGGACTCGGCGCGTCAGTCGATCCTCGCCGGGTTCGCGGACTCCTTGGTGTATCCGCTGGTGATGCGCCAGTACCGGGACCTGACGCACACCAGTCCGCGGCAGACCACCTTGGTCGAGCACCGGGCGATCCTGTCCGCCCTGCAGACGCGGAACCCGCACGCCGCTGCGGCAGCGATGCGGCACCACATCGCCCTGGGCCGCCTCTCGCTGCTGCAACAGGCGCAGCGTGATGGGGCCGGCTCAGGACCAGACGAGGACCGAGGACCCACGACCGCCGCGTCCGAGGCGACGACCTGACTCCTGAGCTTGGGCAGCCGGGGACCGATGACCCATCAGAGGAGCAGGCGCTCGTGCCGCCACCAGCGGTGATCCCGGTCAGTGGCGCCGTTGACGTCCTCGGCGAGGATCTGCACCAGGCCGCTGCAGACTGTGGCTGCCAGCCTGAGTGCTCGGGCGCGGCGGCTTCTCAGTGTGTTCAGCATTGCCATCCCTTCCTTGTCAGACGACGTCGCATGCCGAGATCCGTTCGAGGAGCGGGACCACTCTGCGAAGGGCTGCGCGTTCGTCCGACCCGAGCGTTGCGATCTGGCGTGCCAGCCAGTCGTCACCGACTCTGCGACCCTGAGCCAGCTGCTTTCTACCGAGCGTCGTGATCTGGGCCAAGGCCATCCTGCGGTCCTCCGGTGGTCGGCGACGCGACACGAGACCAGAGAGTTCCAGTGCGTTCACGGTGCTGGTCATGCTCGACGGACGGACCCTCTCGACTTCCGCAAGCTGCCCGATGCTCGTGGAACCCTGCCGTTCCAGCGTTCCCAGCACGGCCAGGGCGCCTGGCGAGATGGCATCGGCCGGCCTCTCCGTCACCAGTCGCCGTCGCAGCCTGCCGACCTCCCGCTGGAGCTCGGCAGCCAGCTTCCCGATGTCCGATGGCACGCCGCTCATGCCAGCTCCCGTGCTGGTCGCGCGGACGAGGAGCCTGCGCTACGAGCGATGCGTCGCATGCGTCGCATGCGGGGCCAGAGGACGAGGCCAAGGGCGAGAGTGGGAACGCCGCCCAGGACGAGTGCCCATCTGCTCCCGACGTGCTCACCGACGGCGCCGACCACCGGTCCTCCGACCACCGCGCTGCCCGTCCAGGCGATCGCCCACATGGACATGACGCGGCCGCGCATGTCAGGCCTGGCTGCAAGCTGCATCGCCGACTTGGCGATCGCGTTGAGGCTCATGCTGGCGTAGCCGACGACGAGAAGCGCAAGCAGCACCGTCACGAGGTCGGGTGCTGCAGCAGCCGCGAGCATCGAGAGACCCCACAGCACGCACGTGCTCGCCAGCGTCTGGTAGCCCGCCGGACGCTCCCGGCTCGCGACCACGAGACCGGACGCAAGGGACCCGAGGGCCAGAGCAGCGGCCATCCAGCCGTACGTCCTCGCGTCGCCCGAGAACGCGTCCACCGCCAGGAGTGGCAGCGTCGTCGGGTACTCGTAGGCCAGGGTGCCGGTGACGGCGAGCAGCAGCAGCGGCACCGCGAGCTCCGGTGTCGAGGCCATGTAGCGCCAGCCGGCCCGGAGCTGTCCGCGTGCACGCTTCACCGGCTCCGTGGTGTTGATCGACGAGGCCGTCATCATCGCCAGGGTGGCGAGGACGAACACGAACGTGGCTGCGTTGACCAGGAACCCGATCGAGACGCCGAGGACGACCACCAGCACTCCACCCAGGACTGCCCCTACCGCTCGCGCCAGGTTCACCGCGATCGAGTTCAACACCACCGCGTTGGCCAGGACATCACGCTCGACGAGCTCGCCGATGAAGCTCTGGCGTGCGGGGTTGTCGAGGACCAGGAACGACCCCAACAGGAGGGACATCGCGATCGCGACGGCGTACGTCGCCAACCCGAGGTGTGTGAGGCCCGCGAGCGCCAGCGCACCCGCCGCGGACAAGGACTGCGTGACGTAGAGGACCTTGCGCTTGTCGAGACGGTCCGCCGCCAGCCCACCCCACGGTCCGAGCACGAACAGCGGGGCGAGCCTGGCAGCGATCGCGACGCCGAGCGCCGCGCCGTCACCAGTCAGGTCGAGGACGAGGAAGGCGATCGCAACGAGCTGCATCTGGTTGCCGAGCACCGACACCGTCTGGCCGATGAAGTAGAGGCGATAGTTCGGGACCCGTAGGGAGGCGACGGCCCTGGTCACTCTGTCGGCCAGCGGTCGGGGCCGCCGCTTCCCTGGGGTGGGCAACGTCAGTGCGGGAGGTAGCTGGTGTTGGCCGGGTCCAGCCGTACGCCGACGACTTCGCCGGGGCGCAGGTGGGAGCTGGGGTGGGCCACCGCGGTCAGCCGGACGTCGGCTGCACGCAGCACGAGCTCGAGCCGGTCTCCGAGGAACTCGGCCATCTCCACGTCCGCGGCGAACTCGTGTTCACCGACCTGGCTGGTCGACTCGAGCCGCCGGACCTCGACGCTCTCGGGACGGAAGCACACCCACCCTGCTTGGCTCGTTCCGCCAGCGTTGCTCGATCCCGCGCGGCCACAGACGATCTCGCCGACGGCGGTGCTCGCCTGGACGGTGCCGTCGGGGCCTGTGCTTGACGCGGCGACGGCGATCAGGTTGGCGCTTCCGATGAAGTCGGCGACGAAGGAGGTGCTCGGGTGATTGTAGATCTCCTCCGGTGGGCCGATCTGCTCGATGACGCCGCCGTTCATCACCACCACGGTGTCGCTCATGGCGAGCGCCTCGGCCTGGTCGTGGGTCACGTAGAGGGCGGTCACACCGAACTGCTGCTGGAACTCGCGCAACTCGTGCCGCAGGCGGTTGCGGAGCTTGGCGTCGAGGTTAGACAGCGGCTCGTCGAGGAGGAGGACTTCGGGGTCGCCGAGGAGTGCGCGCGCAAGGGCGAGCCGCTGCTGCTGACCGCCGCTGAGTTGGGTGGCCCATCGGTCGGCCATGGGGGCGAGTCCGACCTGGTCGAGGACCTCGAGGGCACGCTTGCGGGTGTCCTTCTGCTGCTTGCGGTGCCGCCCGTGGCGCAGCGGGAAGGCGGCGTTGTCCAGCACGGTCATGTGTGGCCAGATGCCGTAGGACTGCGGCACCATCGCGATTGGGCGGTCCTCGGTCCGCACGGTGCGTCCGGTCGCAGAGTCCAGGACGACGGTGTCGCCCATGGTGATCTTGCCTTCGGACGCGTCCTCGAGACCGGCCACGCACCGCAAGGTCGTGGTCTTGCCGCAGCCGCTGGGTCCGAGGAGCGTCAGAAACGACCCGCGGGGAATCTCGAAGGACACCCCGTCGACGGCGTAGGCAGACTGGGCGGTCGGGTTCTTGTCGTAGGTCTTGCGCAGGTTGGTGACCGATACGCTGCCCGTCGCCTGGCTCGTGGCGGTTGCTCCGCTCATGACTTCGGTCCTTCGGTTGGTTGTGATGCTCATGATTGCGCGACCTTTCCGCGTCGGTTGACCAGCCACATGGCCAGCATCGACGTCGCGAGGAGGACCACCGCGAGGGCGCTGGCCTGGGGGTAGTTGACACTGGCTGTGAAGGTGTCCCACAGCAGGACCACGAGGGTCTTGTTGTCCGAGCCGGTCAGCAGCAGCGTGATCGGGAGCTGGCCCAACGCGTGCACGAAGACCCAGAACCAGCAGTTCCACAAGACGGGCTTGAGCAGCGGCAGGATGATCTTGCGGGTGACGGTGAAGCTCGACGCGCCAGAGACGCGGGCGGCCTCCATCAGGCCGTCGTCGAGCTGCAGCAGGCCGGCCTGGATCATGCGGGAACCGCGCGGCAGGAACCGGGTCGTGAGTCCGACGACGATGATCCACACGGTGCCGTAGATGGGTATGGGCACGAACAGGTAGAGGAACAGCACGGCAGCGCCCAACACGATGCTGGGGATGCCGAAGACCAGGAACGTCGCCTCGAACAGCACCGTGCTTCCCCAGAACAAGCGCCGCGTCGCGGCGAGCGCGAGCCAGACCGAGATGGCGGTGGTGGCGGTCGCGGTCACGAACACGACCTGCGCGGTGTTGACGAGGATCTCGCCCATCTCGGGTGAGGAGAACACGTTCTTGTACGGGTCCAGCGTCATGCTGGAGAGACCGGACCAGGTCATCGGCCGGCCGAACGGTGACAGGCTCGTCCACACCAGCGCCAGCACCGGCAGCACGACCACGAGGAAGAGGAAGGCGACGACCAGGATGAACAGCGGGGTGCGCCAGCGCCCAAGGGCGATCACGTTCTGCCGGTAGTTCTTCCCGACGACGACCTTGAACCGGTCGGCGTCGCGGACACGTCGCTTGTAGACGAGCAGCATCACCAGCGACAGCAGCATGACAATGACGCCGTACGCGCTGGCCTGGCCGTAGTTCGGCACTCCGCCGGGCGGCTGCAGGGAGTACTGGATGAGGCTGCTGTAGACGAAGATGCGGTCCGGCAGACCGAGGATGGCCGGGATCGCGAAGCCCTCGAGCGCGACGACGACCATCATGATCGACGACGCCGCCACGGCCGGGCGGATGAGCGGTACCACAATGAGCCGCAGCCTGCGCGAGAGAGGGGCGCCGGCGATGGTGGCGACCTCTTCGAGCTCGGGGTTCAGCCGGGCAATGGCCGGGGCGATCATCAAGTACATGCTCGGCATGCCGAAGATGCCGGTCACCAAGATCATGCCCGCCAGGGAGTAGATGTCGATGCTGAGCCCGAACCAGCTCTGCACTGCAAGGGCCAAGGGCCCGTTCGCGGGGTTGGCCACGAGCGCCCAAGAGATCGCACCGACGGTCGGCGGGATGGGCATGGGCGCCATCGCCACGGGGTGCAGGAACCGGCGCCCCGGGATGTCCGTGCGCTCGAACAGGTACGCGAGGCTGGTGCTGATCACCAGGGCCACCAGCAGTGATCCGATGCAGTAGATGACCGTGTTGAGCGTGACTTCAACGAGCCTCGATGAGGAGAACACTGCTTCGAAGTTCGCCAACGAGATACCGGGGACCTGGAAGGGCAGGTCAGTCGTGGTCGGCTTCAGGCTGCTGTAGATGAGGATCGCCAGCGGCACGAGGACCAGGTAGCCGACGAGCACGATCATCGCGAGGTTCAGCAGCGTGCCGGCTCCTGGCCGCGACCGTGTGGCTCGCATGCTCGGGCTGCCCTTCGAGGGCGGATCGGGTAGGGCCACGGTCTCGTCAGCTGCGGTCATGCTCATCGGGGGCTCACTCCTTTCCGTTCTCGCGCGCGGGGGTGGCGGGTTGTGGGACGTCTGTGTGTGTGACATGGCGAGTGATCTCCGTTCACGACGATCGGGTCACCCGACGTTGGTCCCCAGTGCCTTCTCGGCCGTGGGGAAGAACTCGCTCAGGGCCTTGTAGGCGTCGATGTCCGGCGTCGCGAACCACTCGATCTTCGCCCCGCACAGAGCCTTCAGAACAGGCGTGTCGTCGGAGTTAGTGCAGTCGGTGTTCACTGGGATCCGGGAGTTGTAGGACTCGGCAAGGGCGGCCTGGGCCTCGTCGCCGGAGAGGAAGGAGGTCAGGAGGACAGCGGCCGCGGGGTTCGGGGCGCCCTTGGGCACGTAGAGGTAGCTCTCGTTCGCATTGGTGGGCGAGACGGGTGCGATCTCGACCGGGGCACCGTTCTTCTGGGCCTCGAGCACGAGGTTGATGAGGCTGGTGCCGACGCTGGCCTGGCCGGACTCGACGAGGGCCTGCGACTCGGTGGTGGTGGGCGTGTAGTGCGGGTCGGTCTCGGCGAACTCCTTGCCCCACTCGATGGCGGCGTCCTCGCCCAGCGCGGGGTCGAGGTCCCAGACGGTGAGGAACGATCCGCGGCCCTCGGCGGAGACCTGCCCTCCCGACCACTGGTCGGCGAGGAGGTCGTCCCACGTGGCCGGTGCCTCGTCGGAGGAGACCTTGTCGCTGTTGTAGGACCACACCTTCGGCACAGCCCAGATGTAGACCATGTCGTTCTCGAAGATGTCTTCGTCCTCGATGCCGTAGTCGCTCCAGGAGACCTGGTCGGCCAGGTCGAGGGACGGGACGACGGTGAGGCCACCGGCGTTGGCGACGTCGATGGACACCTTGCCGGCGGCCTGCTCGACCTTGATCTGGCTGACCTGGTCGGGCGCCTTGGTGTTGGTGTACTTGACCTCGATGCCGGGGTACGTGTCCTCGAAGAGGTCGATGGCGGGCTGCATCTGCTCGATCGGCTTGGGGGCGGACCAGTTGACCTCGCCTTCGTCGGTGGCCTGCTTGACCAGGGCGTCCATGGAGGTGGGCAGGTCGGCGGCCGAGGACGCGGCGTCGCCTCCGCAGGCGGCGAGGCCGGCGCACAGGAGGGTGAGTGCTCCGCCGAGTCCGGCGATGCGGGCGCGGCGGCGTCGGATCGCCTGCAGGTGAGGGGACGTGGTCGGGGTGCGGTGCATGTCAGACATGGTGTCTCCTTTGGTGTGGGGTGCGTACCCCGAGAGGGCGGTGCTCATGGCGCGACCTTGGCCGCGTCGTAGATCCGGGTGGCGTTGCCGCCGAGAACGGCAGCGAGTGCGTCGTCGTCGAGCCAGCCGAGGCGGCGCTCGATGTCGTCGCGCAGGGCAGCCAGGGGTCCGTCGCTGGCGGGGAAGTTGGATCCCCACGTGAGGCGACTGGCGCCGAAGATCTCCACGAGGCGCTTCAGGACGTCGGTGGTGTCGGCACCGGGCTGATCGTCGAGCCGCTTCAGCGCGGGTGGGGTGATCTTCAGGTGCACGCCCTTGTAGGCAGCCAGCTGACCGATCTCGTCGAGCATCGCGTACGGTGCTCCGCCGGCCGCGTTGGGCCTGCCCATGTGGTCCAGGAGGATCTCGAGGTCGGGGTGGTCTGCCAAGACCTGCAGCAGCTTGCCAGTGTCCTTCGAGTGCATCTGGATGCAGACGGGCACCTGGTGCTGGTCGATGTACTCCCAGACGGCGGCCATCCGCTCGTCGTTGA
Source organism: uncultured Nocardioides sp. (assembly GCA_964503015.1). Lineage (GTDB taxonomy): Bacteria > Actinomycetota > Actinomycetes > Propionibacteriales > Nocardioidaceae > Nocardioides. The sequence continues at coordinate 10,109 of CAZDAO010000044.1, forward strand.
CGCCGGATCCGGGGGTGGGGACCTTGGTCGTGCCGTCCGCGACGCGGATGCGTACGCCGACGAAGCCGCGCTCGTTGATCCAGTGGTGGAGATCGTCGACGGCCGTGGGCGAGAGGAAGTCCACCGAGCAGACGCCGACGAGGCGGTCGGGGTATCGGGTCAGGGCGTCGGCCGCGTAGGAGCTGTCGAACCCGTAGACGGTCGAGGCGTGGACCAGTGCGGCGCGAGCGATCCCTGCGTCGTCGAGCGCTCGGACGAGCTCGTCGACGTCGACGTGTCGCTTCTGGGACCAGTCGGACCGGGTTCCGCCGAGTGGTGAGGGCGGGTAGGCCACGGTGTCGCCGGAGATGGCGTGGGTGTGGGTGTCGAAGTAGTCCATCAGTCTTCCTCGTGGAGGTGCGGGCGCGGGTGCGGGTGGTTCAGGGATCCGGGGGTCATGGGGTGCCCACGTACTTCTCGAAGTCCTCGAACAGCCCACGTGCATCGAGATCGATGTCGATGAGGCGCTGCTCTCGGGCGTAGCGGATGGCGGTGTCCAGGGTGTCGAGCAGGCGCTCGTTGATCCCGTGGTCGACCACGAGCTCCCGGGTGGTGCCGCCCGGTTCGGTCGGTCGAGCACTGTCGATGCCGGCGGCGAATGCCTGGTAGACCGCTGCCACGGAGTCTGGACGCTGCTCGAGGAGGTCGCGGCGCACCACCGCGAGGTGGTTGATCGGCACCCAACCGCGCTGGTCGAGCCACGCGCGCTGCTGGGTCTCCCAGTCGCTGACCAGTGGCACGAGGCCCTCGACGTGATCGACCGAGCGGGTGCCCATGACGACGGCTTCGACGTCGCCGGCGCGGAGTGCATCGACGAGCTTCGAGTGGGTGCGGACGACGTTGCCGGGCTCTTGGTAGGACTCGACGTGCGGTCCTTCGGTGGTCACCCAGGTGATCTGGTCGGAGGAGACGCCGTAGGTGTCGCTGAGGACACCCCGGACCCACAGGCCGGTGGTCTGGCTGTAGGCGCGCACCCCTACGCGGCGGCCGCGGAGGTCGGCGGGACTTAGCTGCTGCTCGCCCCAGCCCCAGAGCGAGCGGTGGTGGAAGTTGCCGTGGAGGACCACGGGGATCGCGGCAACCGGGACACCGGCCTCGACGGCCTGGAAGAGCGTTGCGATCGCGATCTCGCACACGTCGTAGCGCTGCTCGCGGACCATGGGCGCGAAGGCGCGGTTGATCGGCTCGACCTCGGCGAAGTGGACGTCGAGGCCGGCGACGGGGATCGTTCCGTCCAGCAGCTCGCGGGTGTGCGGGTAGTCGCGGATCGCGATGGTGAGCGGCTCAGTCATCTCACGCTCCCAGCCGCTCGGGGGCGATGCCCAGCGCCGCGCAGGTGCGGGTGACGATCTCGTCGTAGTCGACGGTGCGGGCGAGCAGTCCCTGGTCGTCGGCGAAGCGGGCAGCAGCCGTGATGGCTGGGCGCAACGCTTCGAATCCCACGGGGTTCATCGGCAGCCCGGCGGTCCGTTGGTTGCGTGCGCGCAGGTCCTCGGCGACGGCGTCGTACATGGTGCACATCGCTTCCGGGATCGCTCGGGCGGTGCTGCCGCGGACGGCAATCACGTGGTTGACCGGGATGAACCCGACCTCTTCTCCCCACGCCGCCGCGGCAGCCTTCGGTTCGGGGATGACGCTGCGGACTCGCGGGTCGTCGGGTCGGTCGTTGCCCATGATCGCGAAGTCCACCCGGCCCTCGAGCAGGTCGTCCGCCAGGGAGGCGCCGGGCTCTGCCGGGGTGACGAAGGCTGGCTCGGGCTGCTCAGGGACGTGGCCGCGGCTGTAGGTGCACCAGCTCACGGTGCTGAGGTCGACGCCGTACTTCTCGGCGAGGACGCCACGTAGCCACACGCCCGTGGTCTGGCTCCAGGCACGAACGCCGGCGGTACGACCGGGAAGGTCGGTGACGTCCAGGTCCTCGGTGCTGATCAGCGTCTGGTGCTGGTGCCGGCCCAGGGCGGTGAGGGGTAGGAACACGACGTCCTTGCCGAAGGAGATCGCCTGGAGCAGGGTGACGATGGCGATCTCGCTGACCTCGTAGTCGGTGTGGTCGACGAAGGCCCGGAAGCCCTTGTGGACGGGGCGCAGCGGTGAGGCGATGACGGGGCCGACGCCGTCGGCGGATCGGAGCGCGCGCACTGCGGCGACCTCGAGGTGGGGGTCATTGATGAGGATCTCGAGCCCGGTATCGATCTGGGTGGCGGTCATGTCGGTGTCCCTTGCAGGTGTGGTTCGTGGTGGGTGGTGGCGCGGGCCGGGCTCAGATGTCCTCGGCGAAGTGCAGGCGGCGGTAGGGGACGCTGAGCACCTCACGGCTGATCCGGACATCGATGACGGTGGCGGCGGGGCTTGAGACGAAGTCACGGACGGCTGCCTGGAGATCGGCGATGCTGCGCACCGTGGCGCCGCGTCCGCCCATGGCTCGGGCGACGGCCCCCAGGTCGGGCGAGGGGATGGCGGTGAGCTCGGGGCGCAGGCCGTGCGCGGCGGACTTGTGGTACTCCGCGCCCAGCGCTTCGTCATTCATCACGATGACCAGGACGGGCCACCCGTAGCGGACTGCGGTGTCGAACTCGGCGAGGTGCATGATGAAGCTTGCGTCGCCCTCGATGACGGCGGTGGGCTGCTTGCCCCGGCCCAGGCTCCAGCCCATCGTGATCATGGGTGCCTGTCCGATGGCGCCGAACATGCCGTAGTTGCTGACGATCTCGCGGGGCCGGGTGAACAGCATCGTGCCGAAGTCGACCTGGTGCCCGCTGCCGAGGACGAGCGGCAGGTCCTCTGGCATGAGGTCGTCGAGGGCGAGGACTACCTCGCGCGGGTCGAGACGATCCGGCTCACGGTGGAACGGCTCGCGAAGGATGTCGGCGTCCCGGAGCTGTTCGGCGATGTGCGGGACGTGGTAGCCCTCGTGCGCGAGCCCTTGGGCGGGCAGGGCCTCGAGGAGCTGGTCGAGGGAGGCCCTGGCGTCACCGCGCACGTAGCAGTCGACGGGCTGCCCGGTCCCCGTGACGACCTGGTCGGCGCTGTCGAGCTGGATGATGCGGGCCGTCGGGTAGAGATAGCCGTGCTCGGTGGTGAACTGGTTGAGGCTGGCGCCGATGGCGATCAGGCAGTCGGACTCCTGGAGGAGCTCGTGGGCGGCCTGGGTGCCGTACAGGCCGGAGATGCCGGCGTAGTAGGGCGTCCTGTCGCGCAGCCAGTTCTTGACCTGCAAGGTGGTGGTCACGAGCGCGTGGGTCCGGTTGGCGAGCTCGACGACCTGGTCGCCGACGTCGGCGGCGCGGGCGCCGCGGCCGATGAGGACGACGACCCGCTTGCTCTCCTCGATGATGGAGGCGGCCTGCTGGATGCGGGTGGGGTCGGGGATGCGGGGCGCGGTGTCGACGAGCTGCGTGGAGGTGACGTAGGTGGGCGCGCCGTCGAACTCGGCAAGCTGCACGTCGGTCGGGGCGCTGACGATGACGGGACGCGAGGTGGTGCGGGCGAGCCAGTAGGCACGCCGGACGGCATCTTGGGCCTTGGCCGGTGTGAGGACGTGCACGAACCCGCACTCGACGCCTTCGGCGAACTTCTGCTGGTCGAGGTACTGGGTGGCGGTGAGGTCGCCACGTGCCGCTTCGCCGCAGAAGACGACGATGGGGGTGCGGGCACGGCTGGCGCACACGAGGCTGGTGGCCAGCTGAGTGACGCCGGGCCCGCTGGTGGTGCTGGCGACCGCGGGCTGGCCGGCGCCTCGTGCCCAGCCGTCCGCCATGCCGAGGCCGGAGCCTTCGTGGCGTGCCTCGATGAGGGATGCACCGCGTTCGGCCATGGCGAACATCCAGTGCATGTTGGCGTCGCCAGTCATGCCGAAGACGGTGGTGGCGCCTTCGGCGATGAAGGCGTCGGCGAGGGCTTCGTACACCTTGGTCATGACGGTGGTCCTTTCGGTGGTCTGGGTCGTGCGGTCAGCGCGCTATGGCGTCGACCGGGGCGGGAGAGTCGGCCGTGGTCTCGACGGGTAGGGCGATGCCGCGCTGCCCAAGCGCGTCAGCGAGGCGGGGGAAAACGCGCAGGGCGTTGCCTGCGGAGATGTCGGCGACGTCGGACTCGGCCAGCCCGTGAAGTTCCTCGACGAGCGCACGGGTGTCGTCGAAGCGTCGTCCGGTCGCTGGGTTGACGCCGCGGACCGCGCCAATCATCTCGGAGGCGAAGAGGATGTTGGAGGCCGGCACGGTGTCGGCGAGGAGCTGCAGCCCGGGCTGGTAGTAGACGCAGGTGTCGAAGAAGACGTTCTCCCCGATGAGGTCGATGAGGTCACCTCGGCCCTGATCGAGCATGACGCCCTGGTAACGACCCCAGTGGTAGGGCACCGCACCGCCGCCGTGGGGGATGATCAGCTTCAGGTCGGGGAAGTCCCGGAACAGGTCGGACTGGCACAGCTGCATGAAGGCGGTCGTGTCGCCATTGAGGTAGTGCGCACACGTGCCGTGGACCGCAGGATTCGCCGACATGGATGCGTGCACCATGGCAGGCACACCGAGGTCGACCATGGCTTCGTAGAGCGGGTAGTAGGACCGGTCGGTGATGGGGAGTGAGTCCCACCGGCCGTCGGTCGGGTCGGGGTTGAGGTTGCACCCGACGAATCCGAGCTCGAGGACACACCGGCGCAGCTCCTCGACGCTCGCGTCCAGTGGTGAGCCGGGTGACTGCGGGAGCTGTGCGACTCCGACGAAGCTGTGCGGGAAGAGCTCGACTGCGCGGTGGACCGTGTCGTTGGCCAGTCGCGTCCAGGTCGTGCTGGTCTCCTGGTCGCCGTAGTGGTGGGCCATCTTGCCGGCGATGGGAGACAGCAGCGAGATGTCGATCCCGTGGGCTTCCTGGAGCGCGACCTGCCCCGTGGCGAGCGCTTCGCGCAGGTCCTCGTCGGGGATGTCGAGGCCGTCCGGAGAGAGGTGGCGACCGCGCTGCTCGAACTCCTCGATCTGACGGTCGCGCCAGTCCTTGAGGGCGTCGGGGACAGTGGTGAAGTGGGTGTGGATGTCGATGTACATGCGTGAGGT
>CAZDAO010000045.1:0-9628 GCA_964503015.1 uncultured Nocardioides sp.
CGAGGAGCTCGCCCCATGAGCCGGCCGACCGTGGCCATCGCCCACGACTACCTGACCCAGCGCGGTGGTGCCGAGCGCGTCGTGCTGACGCTGATGAAGGCGTTCCCGGAGGCGAAGGTCTACACGACGCTCTACGACCCGGAGGGCACCTACCCGGAGTTCGCCGACGCCGACATCGTCACGTCGCCGCTCAACCGGTTCCTCCTGCTGCGCCGCGACCACCGCCGCGCGCTGCCGCTGCTCGCACCGGCCGCGTCGCGGATCAAGGTCGACGCCGACGTCACGATCGTGTCCAGCAGCGGGTGGGCCCACGGCTTCGACATCGGCGGCCGGTCGGTCGTCTACTGCTACTCGCCGGCCCGCTGGCTCTACGACAGCGAGCGCTACCTCGGCGGGCCCACGCACAAGTCGCTCCTCGGGCTCGGCCTGATGGCGATGCAGACGCCGCTGATCCGGTGGGACAAGCGCGCGGCACGGGCCGCCGACCGCTACCTCGCCATCTCGCGCGTGGTGCGCGAGCGGATCCGGGCGACGTACGGCATCGAGCCCGAGATCGTGCCCGCCCCGCACAGCATGGACGCCAGCGCCCCGCAGGAGCCGATCCCGGACCTGGAGGACTGGCAGGGCGGCTACGCGCTGGTCGTCTCGCGCCTGCTGCCCTACAAGAACGTCGACGCCGCCATCGAGTCGGCACGGCACTCGGGCCACCGCCTCGTCATCATCGGCCGCGGGCCCGAGGAGCAGCGGCTGCGCGCGCTGATCCCCGCCAACGTCCGGATGTACAGCGGCCTCACCGACGCCCAAATGCGGTGGGCCTACGCCCACGCCCGGGTGCTCGTCGCCCCCAGCCACGAGGACTTCGGCCTCACCCCGCTCGAGGCGGCCGCCTTCGGGGTCCCGACGATCGCGCTGCGCGGCGGCGGATACCTCGACACGATCGTCGAGCACGAGACCGGCCTGTTCTTCGACCATCCCGAGCCCGACGCGATCACCGCGGTTCTCGACCGTGCCGACCTGCACCCGTGGAATCCTGACGTCCTGCGCGCCCGCGCCGAGGAGTTCAGCGAGGCGCGCTTCATCGAGCGGATCCGCGCCATCGTCGAGGCGGAGGGAAGGGTGGGCTGAGGTGCGACCCCAGGGCATCCGCCTGCTCCCCTGGCTCGTGGGCGCGGTCGACTTCGTCATGGTCGGCCTGGCCGCGGTGCTGGCCATCCGCTTCCGCGTGACCCTGTCGGTCTTCGACACCGCCGGCGACGTCCTGCAGAACACCGCGCTCGCCAGCGTCTTCTTCGTGGCGACCTGGGTGGTCATGCTGGCGATCTACGGCGCCTATGCGCGCGAGGTCTTCGGGGCCGGCACCGAGGAGTTCAAGCTCGTCGTCAACGGCTCCTTCTTCACCGGCGCCCTCATCGCGACGTGGGCGTTCCTCCTGCAGTACCCGCTCTCCCGTGGGTTCTTCGTCCTCTTCTTCACCTTCGGCGTCCTGCTGCTCATGGTCGGGCGCCTGGTGTCGCGTCGGATCATCCAGCGGCTGCGCGCGGCCGGGCACTTCAACGAGAAGGTACTGCTCGTCGGCAGCCCCATCTACATCGAGGAGATCCACAAGGTGCTGGCCCGCGAGTCCTGGCTGGGCTACCGGGTGATGGGCTGCCTGGTGCCGTCCGTCCACGCCGGACCGACGACCGTCTCCTCGGGGGTCCCGGTCCTCGGGCTCATCGAGGACGTCCGCGCGGTGGTCGACGAGGTCTCGCCCGACATCGTGTTCTTCACTGCGGGCGCGGTGAAGTCCTCCACGGCGCTGCGGCGCCTCGCCTGGGACCTCGAGGACCACCAGGACGTCCAGATCATCGTCGCGCCCAACGTCACCGACGTCTCCAGCGAACGGGTGAGGATCCGGCCGGTGGCCGGCCTGCCACTGATGCACCTCGGCCGCTCGCGCTCCCAGCTGGCGACCAACGACGCCAAGCGCGCCTTCGACGTCGTCGGCGCGAGCCTCATCCTGCTGCTGGTCTCGCCGGTCCTGCTCGGGCTGATGCTGTGGATCCGCCTCCACGACGGCGGTCCGGCGCTGTTCCGCCAGGTCCGCGTGGGTCGCGACGGCCAGGAGTTCACCTGCCTCAAGCTCCGCTCGATGCACCTCGACGCCGAGGCACGGCTGGCCGAGCTGGAGGCGCGCGAGGGGCACGTCCTGTTCAAGAGCACCGACGACCCACGGGTGACCCGGCCTGGCCGCTTCATCCGGCGCTTCTCCCTCGACGAGCTGCCCCAGCTGTGGAACGTCGTCCGCGGCGACATGAGCCTCGTCGGGCCGCGTCCGCCGCTGCCCAGCGAGGTCGAGCAGTACGAGGACGACATGCTGCGCCGCCTCAACGTGCTCCCCGGCATGACCGGCCTGTGGCAGGTGTCGGGCCGTTCGGACCTGTCGTGGGAGGACACCGTCCGCCTCGACCTCTACTACGTCGACAACTGGTCGATGGTGCAGGACCTGCTGATCCTCGCCCGCACGGTCACCGCCGTGCTGGCCAGCCGCGGCGCCTACTGACGCCGCCCGCCGCTCAGTCCTTGCCGGACCTCACCAGGCGGCGACGCCGGCCCTTGCCCGCGCTGGAGTACGCCTCGCGCGTGGCCTCCTCGGCCCGGTAGCCGGCGTACCCGCCGTAGCCGGAGTAGCCGCCGCCGTAGGCGATCGCGCTGGCGCCCTTGACCGGGGCCTTGTTGAGCACGACGCCGAGCAGCCGGCTGCCGACCTGGTCGAGGATCCGGCGACACTGCTCGCTCTGCTCGATCTGCGTCTTGCCGGCGGCCTGCACGAGCAGCGCCCCGTCGCAGAACGCCGACAGCAGGCCGGCGTCGGTCACCGGCAGCAGCGGCGGCGCGTCGAGGATCACCAGGTAGTCCTGGGCGAGATCGTCGATGAACTGCTTCATCCGCAGCGAGCCGAGCAGCTCGCTGGGGTTGGGCGGGATCCGGCCGGCCGGCAGCACGCTGAGGTTGGTCATCCCGGAGTCGACGATGACGTCACGCATCTCCACGTCGCCCGCGAGCGCCTGGGTGAGCCCGACCGCCCCGTCGATCTCGAACGTGGTGGCGATCTGGGGGCGGCGCAGGTCGGCGTCGACCAGCAGCACCGGCGTGCCGGCCTGGGCGACCAGCCGGGCGATGTTCGCGGAGACCGTGGACTTGCCCTCGCCCGCGAGCGCGGAGGTCACCACGATCTTGCGAGGCTCGTTGTCGACGTCGACGAAGCGCAGGTTGGTGCGCAGCTGCCGGAAGGACTCGGCGGCACGGCCCAGGTCACCGCGGACGCCGCGGTGGCTCCGGCCGAGGGCGTCCTCCTTCGGGATGATGCCGAGCACGGAGGCGCCGGTCGCGTCCTCGACGTGCTTGACCGAGCGGACCCGGCGGTCGATGAGGCGGCGGGCGATGAGGACGGCGTACGCCAGCGCGAGGCCGCCGGCCGCACCCTTCATCGCCGCCTTGCGGTAGTCGGGCGTGAACGGCGCGCCGGGGAGCTCCGCCGGCTGCACCGGCACGATGCGGGTGAGCGGCTCCTGCTTGGGGTTGGCCTGGCCGGTGTCGATCTCCTGGGCGTACTCGACGACCGAGTCGACGACCGAGTTGGCCAGGTCGCGCGCCTCCTCGGGCGTGCTGCCGATCGCGGTGATGGTGAGCGCGTTGACGTCGGCGTTGACCGTCGCGGAGAACCGGCCGGCGATCTCGCTCGGCGGCACGTCGAGGTCGAGCTCGTCGACCACCTTCTCGGCGACGGGCATCGACGAGACCAGGAAGGCGTAGAGACCCGCCTTCTCCTCGGCGAGGGCGGCGTTGCCCTGCTCCTCGCCCGCGGTCGTCGCGTTGCCGACCTTGACCAGGCCCGAGGACGTGGCGGAGTAGAGCACCGGGTCGCGCGTCGTCTTGGCCATCATCAGCAGCGCACCGAGGACCGTGCAGCCGATCAGCACCCAGACATAGGCGCGGGTCAGCCTGACGAAGTCCCCGAAGGTCATGCTCGCGAGTCTAGGGCGTGAGCCGCGCCCGCCTGGGCGGAACGACGACATGGCAGCGGACCGGGCTGGCACCATGTCGGGCATGACCGAGGAGCCGGACGGCCCGACGGCCCCGATCGCGGCGCGGGTCCATCTCGCCCACGCGATCGTGCAGAAGCTGGCCGACGACCGCGGCATCGACCTCCTGCACCTGAAGGGCCCGGCGGTGCTGCCCGGCCTGCGGGCCGAGGGCCGCCAGTCCAGCGACGTCGACGTGCTGGTGCGTCCCAGCCACCTCGCCCGCCTGGCCGAGGCGCTGGAGTCGGTGGGGTGGGAGAAGCGCACCGACTTCTCCACCGGGTCGGCCTTCGCGCACGCCGCCAACTGGTGGCACGACGACTGGGGGTGGGTCGACGTCCACGTCCACTGGCCCGGGGTGATGGTCGACGCCGAGCAGGCCTTCGACGTCCTCGCGCGCACCAGCCTGCTGCTGCCGATCGCGCACCGCGACTGCCGGGTCCCCGACCGTACGGCGCAGCGGCTGGTCCTGGTCCTGCACGCGGCCCGCTCGGGCGGCGCCAGCGATGTCGACCACGCCTGGCTCGCCGCCGACCCGGCCGAGCAGGACGACGTCCGCGCGCTGGCCGCCGAGCTCGACGCCGAGGTTGCCCTCGCCGCGGGCATCGGCGAGCTCGAGCTGCACCGCCACCACCCGACGTACCGGCTCTGGAAGCACTTCAGCGAGGGCGGCAGCCGCACCGACGAGTGGCGGGCCCGGCTCGCGGCAGCCTCCGGTCCCCGTGCCAAGGTGCACCTCGCGACCTCGGTGCTGCGGGTCAACCGCGACCACCTGCGCATGGAGCTCGGCCGGCCACCGACCCGGGCGGAGGTCCGCGAACGGCAGCGGCTCCGGCTGCGCCGGGCCCTCGACGACGTGGCGAGGCGGGTGAGGCGCGGGTGACGCACACGTACCGGATCGCCGACGACGTGGCCTGGGTCAGCCAGGAGGACCTCGATGCCGACGGTGAGCCGACGGCCTACCTCACCCGCGTGCCGCGCGGGATGCCGATCATGCTGGAGGGCTCCGGCTGCCTGGTCTGGCTGGCGCTGGCCGACGGCGGCACCCTGGAGGAGGTCACGGCTGCCGCCGCCGCGATGTCGGACGCGGCCGTCGACGACGTCCGCGACGACGTGGCCGAGCTGGTCGACCAGCTCGTGGTCATCGGCGTGGTGTGCGAGGACTGAGCACCCGCCCGGCCAACGCGCTCGCGGCCACTGCGCCGAGCAGTGCACCCAGGCCGTTGGCCACCACGTCGCGCCAGTCGCCGTCACGTGGCAGCCAGAGCCACTGCACCAGCTCGACCGACCCCGAGGCGGCGATCCCGGCGCAGGTCGCCCACCACCACGGCCTGCGGGTGGCGAGCACCAGCAGGGCGCCGAGCGGGACGAACAGCACGACGTTGAGCAGGTGGCCGTAGTGCTCCGGGAGGGCCCAGCCGGGTGCGACCGGCCAGTCGTAGCGGAACAGCGTGTAGAGCCGCACGGTCAGCCGGTTCAGCTCCCAGCCCCACGGACCCGTCACCACGAGCACCAGGCCGAGGACGTACGCCGCCCCCAGCGCGACAACCCGTCGGGAGACGTTCCGACGATCCCGCGACCAGCCCACGTGTCCACCCTAGAGTTGGCGCCGTGAGCACCGAGCCGACGGCATCCGAACCGGTCGTCGAGGTGGTCGTCGAGGCCATCGGCGTCCCGGTCGGCATCCCCGTCACCGGCGCTGCGGCGACGCGGCTGCGGCACCAGTGGAGCCGGTCGGTCACCGACCGACCCGCGGCCCGCTGCATCGACGTCTCGCCCGACGAGACGGAGGCCGAGACCGCCTTCGACTACGCCGTGACCACGCGCGTCACGCTCGCGGCCCTCGAGGCCACCGCGGGCCAGCGGCTCAACCTGCACGCCGGTGCCGTGGCCGACGCGGACGGCCGCGCCCTCGCCCTCGTCGGCCCGTCGGGGTCGGGCAAGACCACGGCAATCGCGTTGCTCGCAGCGCGGCTGGGCTACCTCTCCGACGAGACCGTGTCACTCGGCGACGACCTCGGGGTGCACCCGCACCCCAAGCCGCTGTCGGTCGTCGTCGACGGGGCCACCCCGCTGACGAAGGGGTCGCTGTCACCCGACGACCTCGGGCTCGCCGTGCCGCCGGAGTCGTCGTACCTCCACCGGCTCGTGCTGCTGCACCGCGGCGACGACGACCGCGGCCTCGTGCCCCTGCCGCCCGCGCGGGCGATCGTCGAGATCGTCGAGCAGAGCTCGTCCCTGGTCCACCTCGACCAACCGGTGCGCCGGCTGGCAGGTGTGATCGACGCCTGCGGCGGCGCGTGGGCGCTGCACTACCGCGAGTTCGCGGACCGGGTCGACGAGGTCGCCGGGCTCCTCGACGCCGCGGCGCAGGCCCCGGCCGCGTGGCTGCACCACCCCTCCGACGGACGCGGCGCCGCCCCGGTCGACGGCGCCTGGAGCCGGACGCCGTGGACCGACGCGGTGGAGTACGACGACGAGCTGGTCGTGATGGTCGGCGACCGCGTCCAGGTGCTCGCCGGGCTCGGCGTGGTGCTCTGGCTCGAGCTGGCGCAGCCGCGCACCGAGGCCGGCCTGGTCGCCGCCGTCACGGCAGCGTGGGGTGAGCACCCGGGGTCCGCCGAGCTGGTGGCGGAGGCACTCGGCGTCCTCGCCGCGCAGGGCCTCGTCCGCCCGCCCGGCTGAGGTCGGCTCAGAGTCGCGCCAGCGGGCGCGATCCCGCCCACGACTCCGTGGCCCGCACCGCCACGCCCATCAGCCCCACACCCAGCACCACCGTCGGCGCGCCCTGCAGGTGGGCGGGCAGCAGGTGGTCGACCTGCGCGAGCGCGACGTGGACCAGCAGCATCACGGGCACCCACACCGGGACGGCGCGACCGCGCAGCAGGACCAGCGCGACGATCAGCTCGCCGAGGTGGAACGCGACGACGACCGCGCCGAGCCCCAGCCGCAGCAGCGGGTCACGGCTGAGCGCCTCGACCTGCTCCGGGGTGAGGTCGACCGTGCGCGCCACCGCCCGGAAGAGCACCAGCAACGACGCCACGCCGGCAGTGCCGATCATCCCGACCGCCCAGATCCAGAGGCCGACCAGCCCCACGACCTGGTGTCGCCGCGGGAACAGCCAGAGCACCGCGGGCAGGCCCATGGTGAGACCGACCGAGGCGAGGAAGAAGGACGCCGCCGCCATCAGCCAGGCGGCGTCCTGGTGCGCCACGGCGTCGAGCACTTGACCGACCTCGGTCGTCGGCGGCATGGACAGCGCGCCGAGCACGAGCAGGACCGCGCCGCTCGCCAACGACGCCGCCGACCACGGCAACCACCCTGCACCCATGGGGCGCCACGCTAGGTCCCGGCCGGCCCTCCCCCACCGCGCATGGCCCGCCATGGCCCCGACGGACTACCCCGCCGCGTCCGCGCGGACTACGCCGGTAGCGTGCGCGTCATGACTGCTCGCCGCCAGCTGCCCACCGACGAGGCCCGCGACCTGCTCGCGCTCACCCGCGAGATCGCCACCAAGGAGCTCGCACCGCGCTCGGCCGAGGCAGAAGCGACCGAGACCTTCCCCCGCGACGTCTTCGCGATGCTCGGCCAGGCCGGGCTGCTGTCTCTGCCCTACCCCGAGCAGTACGGCGGCGGTGACCAGCCCTACGAGGTCTACCTCCAGGTCCTCGAGGAGATCGGCGCCGTGTGGTCGTCGGTCGGCGTGGGCGTCTCGGTGCACGCGCTGTCGTGCTTCGGGCTGGCCTACTTCGGCACCGAGGAGCAGAAGGCCGAGTGGCTGCCCGACATGCTCAGCGGCGACCTGCTGGGGGCCTACTGCCTCTCCGAGCCGCACGCCGGCTCCGACCCCGCCGCGATGCGGACCACCGCCCGGCTCGACGGCGACGAGTACGTCATCAACGGCGCCAAGGCCTGGACCACGCACGGCGGGCACGCCGACTTCTACAAGGTGATGGCGCGGACGTCCGACGAGCGCAACGGCATCTCCTGCTTCCTCGTCCCTGCCTCCGCGGAGGGCCTCTCCGCCGACCCGCCGGAGCGCAAGATGGGGCTCACCGGCTCCGCGACCGCGACGATGCGCTTCGACAACGTCCGCGTCCCCGTCGAGCGTCGCCTCGGCGCCGAGGGCGACGGCCTGCGCATCGCGCTCGCCGGCCTCGACTCGGGTCGCCTGGGCATCGCCGCGGTGGCGACCGGGCTCGCCCAGGGCGCCCTCGACTCGGCGGTGGCCTACGCCCAGGAGCGCGAGACCTTCGGCACCCGGATCATCGACCACCAGGGGCTCGCCTTCGTGCTCGCCGACATGGAGGCGGCGATCGTCTCGGCCCGCGCCACCATGCTGCACGCCGCCCGCCTGCGCGACGCCGGGCTGCCGTTCTCCCGCGAGGCCTCGATCGCCAAGCTGGTCGCCACCGACAACGCCATGAAGGTCACCACCGACGCCGTCCAGGTCCTCGGCGGCTACGGCTACACCCGCGACTTCCCGGTCGAGCGCTACATGCGCGAGGCCAAGGTGATGCAGATCTTCGAGGGCACCAACCAGATCCAGCGGATGGTGATCTCCCGCTCGCTCGCCAAGGACAACGCGGGCGCGATCGGCTGAGTTCGTCTCCGGCTGGATTCCCCGGATATACCCGGTGACCGCCCTGCTTCGAGGTGGAGATCTTCACCAGGAGGCACGCAACTCGGGTGCGAAGGTCGGCTCAGACGTCGGTGACGCGCACGCCGGCGTGCGCCTTGTAGCGCCGGTTGATGGCGATCAGGTTGGCGGTCAGCGCCTCGACCTGGTGGGCGTTGCGCAGGCGGCCGCCGTACATCCCCCGCATCCCCGGCACCACGTCGGCCAGCGACTGGACGAGGTCGGTGGCCTCGCGGTCGTCGCCCAGCACCAGCACGTCGGTCTCGATCCGCTCGACCGTCGGGTCCTCGAGCAGGACGGCACTCACGTTGTGGAAGGCACCCACGACACGCGACTGCGGCAGGATCGCCGCGGCCTGCTGGGTCGCCGAGCCCTCCTCGACCCGGAGCGCGTACGGCCCCTGCTTGTCGAAGCCGAGCGGGTTCACGCAGTCGACGACGACCTTGCCGGCGAGCTCGTCCCTCAGCGACTCGAGCAGATCGGCGTGGCCGTCCCACGGCACCACCACGAGCACGACGTCGGCAGCCGTGGCGGCGTCGGCGTTCGACGCGCCACGCACGCGGCCGACCTCGGAGAGCGTCGCGGCCGTGTCCTGCGCGCGCTGCGCGTCCCGCGAACCGAGCACCACGTCGAGCCCGGCTGCCGCGAACCGGCGGGCGAGACCCCGACCCTGGGGTCCGGTGCCACCCAGGACGGCGATGGTCAGCGACGAGAGGTCGGGCTCGGGGCGTGGGGCAGTCATGACGGCGACGCTAGCGAAGGGCCAGCAGCCGGCCGGACCCAGACCACCCGTTGGTGGGTTGTCCGGCCCCCGACCGCGAGCAAGCGTGGAGGGCATGACCAAGCGCATCGCATTCCTGACCGCCACCGAGGGCATCGAGGAGGTGGAGCTGACCAAGCCGTGGCAGGCCGCCGCCGACGCGGG
>CAZDAO010000045.1:9728-15159 GCA_964503015.1 uncultured Nocardioides sp.
TCACCAGCTGGCCGAGCCTGCAGACCGACATCCGCAACGGCGGCGGGGAGTGGGTCGACGAGGAGGTCGTCGTGGACGGCAACCTCATCACCAGCCGCAACCCCGACGACATCCCTGCCTTCTCCAAGGCGCTGCTGGAGGCCGTCGGCGACTGACCGGCCGCCGCCGCCCTGGCACCTGAGTCGCGCAGAGACTCAACGTGCATCCCGGGCGTGTCCCACCCGCACTGGCCCCCTGAGTCGCTCAGCGACTCACGGGCCAGTGGCGCGTCCGGGGGACCCGATGTCGGGTGGGCGTCCGGGCCCCGGACGCGCGTGTGGCGCAGGTCACACGACGTACGGCACACTCGGCATGGAAGCGCTCCCACTCGGAAGGTACCCCCCCATGCCCCGTCCCCCGCGTCGTACGCCGTTGCGCACGGCCGTCGCCGTCCTCGCACTGGTCGTCGTCGGCCTCGCGCCCCTCCAGCTCGGAGGTGCCGCCCAGGCAGAGGCCCCCACAGCGCAGCGCGCCCCGCAGGTCGCGCAGCCGAAGCACCACCCGCCCGCCACCACCCCCGATCTCGGCGCGCGCGTCGTGGTCTTCGACCCGTCGATGCCCGTCGCCGACATCGAGGCGCGGGCCGAGTCGATCTGGTCGCAGCAGGTCGACGCCGAGATGTCCTCCGAGCGCTGGAGCCTGCTGTTCGAGCCGGGCACCTACGGCACCGACGCCGACCCGCTGCAGATCAAGGTCGGCTACTACACCGAGGTCGCCGGCCTCGGCGCCTCGCCGTCCGACGTCGTGATCAACGGCAAGGTCGAGGTCTACAACCGCTGCCTCACCGACGGACCCACGCAGCCCTACTGCGTCGCGCTGAACAACTTCTGGCGCTCGATGTCCAACCTGACGATCAACGTCAACGGCACCGGTCAGGACGGCTGCCGCGGCTCGGCGAACTTCTGGGCCGCCTCGCAGGCCTCCGCGCTGCGCCGCGTCGACATCCGCAACGGCAACCTCTCGCTGATGGACTACTGCACCGAGGGCCCGCAGTACGCCAGCGGCGGCTTCCTGGCCAACTCGCGTGCCGGGACGGTCGTCAACGGCTCGCAGCAGCAGTGGCTGACCCGCAACAGCGAGGTCGGCTCGTGGTCCAACGGCGTGTGGAACCAGGTCTTCGCCGGCACCATCGGCGCCCCGTCCGAGGCCAACTTCCCGACCGAGACCTACACGACCCTCGACACGACCGAGGTCAGTCGCGAGAAGCCGTACCTCTTCCTCGACGACTCCGGCGCCTGGCGCGTCCACGTCCCGGCGGCCCGCACCGGCTCGCGCGGCCCGGACTGGACGGTCGGCGACGACACCGGCCGTGACCTGCGGCTGTCCGACTTCCACGTCGCCCGCCCCGACCAACCGGCGCGCGTGCTCGCCACCGCGCTCGCCCGTGGCAAGCACCTGCTCCTCACCCCCGGCGTGTACGACGTCGACCGGAGCCTGGTGATCCGGCGCAGCGACACCGTCGTGCTCGGCATGGGACAGGCCACGCTCACCGCGGTCGGCGGCTCGACGCCCATCGTGGTCGACGGCAAGGCGCGCGGCGTCGTGATCGCGGGCGTCACCATCGACGCCGGCACCGGGCTGTCACGCTCGCTGATGCACCTCCAGGAGCGTCGCGGGCACGGACACCACTGGCGCGGTCACCGCACCTCCACCCCGACGACCACGCTCAACGACGTCTACTTCAGGGTCGGTGGCCCGCACATCGGCCGCACGCAGACCGCCCTCGTCATCGACGCCGACGACGTGCTCATCGACCACATCTGGGTCTGGCGCGCCGACCACGGCATCGAGGGCTTCACCGCCGGCGCGAGCGGCGACACCGACCGCTGGCGCACCAACACCGGCCGCGTCGGCGTCATCGTCAACGGCGACCGGGTGCGGGCGACCGGCCTGTTCGTCGAGCACTTCCAGACCTACAACACCGTCTGGAACGGCGAGGACGGCCACGTCGTGCTCTACCAGAACGAGCTGCCCTACGACCCGCCCAGCCAGGCGGACTGGACGCACCCCGACGGCACGCTCGGCTGGCCGGGCTTCAAGGTCGGCGACCGGGTGCGCCGCCACCAGCTCTACGGCGGCGGGGTCTACGTCTTCAACCGCAACGACCCGTCGATCACCACCGAGAGCGGCTTCGAGGTCCCGGACCGGGCCGGCGTCCGGCTCCACCACGTCATGACGGTCAACCTCGAGGCGGGCAGCATCGAGCACGTCGTCAACGACACCGGCGCCCGCGTCGACAGCTCGGCCCCCGGCGTGCCGAGCTTCGTGGTCGACTACCCGGCTCCCTGAGCCTCGACCAGCCAACGGCCCAGCAGCGTCCCGTCCTGCTCCAGCAGCAGGACGGGACGCAGCGCCACGTCGACCTCGGCTCCGGTCGCGATGCGTACGGCGTCGCCGCCGGTGAGCATCGGCACCACGGTCCAGCACAGCTCGTCGACGACGCCCGCGGCGAGCAGGTCGGCGAACAGCGACGGACCGCCCTCGCACAGCTGCTCGGTCCAGCCGCGCCCGGCGAGCTCCGCCTTGAGCGCGACCAGGTCGATCTCGTCGTCGCCGAGCACCAGCACGTTCTCCTCGCCGAGGGCCTCGCGGGCGGCCGCGAGCCCGTCGGAGGACCCGACGGTGGCCATCAGGACGCGTCCGCGCGGGGCGTCGCGCAGCGTCGGCGGCAGGTCGGCGGAGCGGCTCACCACGACGAGCGGCACGCGCGGGACGTCGTACTCCTCCTCGCGCAGCGTGCCGGCGCCGACGACGAGGCAGTGGGCCCGCCTGCGCAGTGCGTCGAAGACCCGCTTGTCGGCGTCGTTGTTGATCGTCCCGCTCAGCCCGTCGGAGCCGGTCGCGGCGCCGTCGACGGTGCTCACGAAGTTCACCCGCAACCACGGGTCACGCTCGGGCGTGTAGGCCGCGGCGAGGTCGTCGTCGGACAGGTCGGCGAGGTGCTGGAGCTCGAGGCGCTGCGCCCGGGGGTCTGGGATCACGCCCCTACTGTTGCACCGTGATCACGCTCGCCGACCTGGCCGCCCTCCAGAACGACCACGGCGACGCATGGGACAGCCCGGTGGCGCCGGTGGTGCTGGACGGCCCCCGCGGCCACGTGCGGATCGGCGACGGCCCGGTCACGCTGATGGGCTGCGTCAACCTCTCCCGCGACTCGACCTACCGCGAGAGCGTCGCGACCAGTCCCGAGGACGCCGTCCGGATGGGCCGGATCCAGGTCGCGCAGGGCGCGGCGATCATCGACCTCGGCGCCGAGTCCAGCAACGCCGGGGCGGCGCGCGTCTCCGCCGAGGACCAGGTCCTCACCCTCGTGCCGGCGGTGCGCGGACTCGCCGAGGAAGCGGTCGTCTCCGTCGAGACCTACGAGCCGACGGTCGTCCGCGCCTGCCTCGACGCCGGCGCCCGCGTCCTCAACATGACCGGCCGCGAGCACGAGGACGAGATGCTCGCGCTCGCCGCCGAGTACGACGCCGCGGTGGTGATGTGCTTCGGTGAGACCGCCAACGTGCGCGACATCGCCGACGTGCCGCCCGACGCCGACCCGCTCCCCGCGCTGCTCGACCACTTCGCGCCCCGGATCGACCACGCCCGCTCGCTCGGCGTCCGGCAGGTGGTGGTCGACCCCGGCATGGGCTTCTACTACGGCAACCTCGTCGACCCGCCCACCCGGGCCCGCCACCAGGCACGCGTGCTCGCGCAGGGCTTCCGCCTGCGCACCCTCGGCGTACCGGTCTGCAACGCGGTGCCCCACTCGTACGACCTCTTCGGCGACGAGTTCCGCAAGGCTGAGGGGTTCTACGCCGTCTTCGCCGCCCTCGGCGGCACGCACCTGGTCCGCACCCACGAGGTCGCCCACCTGCGCGCGGTCCTGCGCGGCCTCACCGAGCTCGAGGTCCGCTGACCGACGGGTCCGGGGCTGCGCTCGCACCCCCACCGATCGGGGATTGAATTGACCTCAAGACAATCTTCGGACCCTCCCCCTGCGGCCGTCGCGACCAGGTCCGCTCACGGCAGGAAGCGGCGCACCCCGGCCACCAGCCCGCGGGCGTAGCGCGCCCGGCCGCGGGGCGCGGTCATCACCCGCGCCTCGGCGGCGCTGCGCATGTTGCCCAGCTCGACCATGACGGTGGGTACGTCGGAGAGGTTGAGGGTGGCCAGGTCGGAGCGGACGTCGAGCCCGTCACCACCGGCGACGTAGTTCGCCACCCCGAAGCCGCGCCGCAGCAGACCAGCCTTCACCGCCGACGCCAGCCTCCGCGACGGGCGGTGGATGTCGTGGGTCCACGGCGCCCGGTCGGGCGGGGCGATCACGTGGAAGCCACGAGCGCGGGCGGCGTAGGAGCCGTCCGCATGGATCGACAGCTTCAGGTCGGCGTCGATCGCGTTGCCGGCGCGGCCGCGGACGTCGACGCACGGACCCCACCGGTCGTGCCGGTTGCTGTGCCGGGTGAGCCGGACGGTGGCACCGAGGCTGCGCAGACGGCGGGCCACCAGCCGGGAGACCTGCCACGCGAAGGTGGCCTCCGGGTAGCCCCCGCCGGTCGAGGTGCCGGTGGTGTTGCACGGCTTGGTGAACCCTCCGGCGGGCACGGGGCGGTTGATCTTCGCCGGGAAGTGGCGGTTGCCGAGCTGGTGGCCGGGGTCGATCACGACCGTGCGACCCGCGAGCGGTTGCGTGCCTCGCCGAGATAGTTCGGGACGATCTGGTCGGTCCCGGGCCGAGGATCCGACGATTTCGTCCCTAGGTGCCCCGCGAGCAGGACCCGACGTAGCGGCCCCGGACGTCGCCGGGAGGCCGGCCAGCAGCACCAGGAGCGCGACCCCCGCAGCCCGGAGCATCAGCCGGTGAAGCCCTGCGGGTTCTGCGACTGCCAGCGCATGGCGTCGACCGCCATCTCGTCGACGGACTTCTTCGTGCTCCAGCCGAGCTCGGCGTTGGCCTTGGACGGGTCGGCGTAGGACGTGGCGACGTCACCCGGCCGGCGCGGGACGACCTCGTAGGGCAGCTCGCGGCCGACCGCGCGCTCGAAGGCGTGCAGCATCTCCAGCACGCTCGTGCCGTGGCCGGAGCCGAGGTTCCACACGTTGACCGGCTCGTCGGTCCGGGTGAGCGCCTCGAGTGCCGCGACGTGGCCGGCGGCGAGGTCCTCGACGTGGATGTAGTCGCGCACGCCGGTGCCGTCGGGGGTGTCGTAGTCGTCGCCGAAGACCTGGAGCTTGTCGCGCTTGCCGACCGCGACCTGCGCGATGTACGGCGTCAGGTTGTTGGGGATGCCTGACGGGTCCTCGCCGATGGTGCCGGACTCGTGGGCGCCGACGGGGTTGAAGTAGCGCAGCAGCGCGAAGCGCATCGCCGGCGCGGCCGCGGCGACGTCGCGCAGGATCTGCTCCT
>CAZDAO010000046.1:0-14979 GCA_964503015.1 uncultured Nocardioides sp.
CCTTGTAGAACTTCAGCGCCGTCACCGACCCGGCCTGCGAGGCGGTGAACCGCGTCCCGAGCTCGATCGCGGACGGGTCGTCGGCGGCGGCCGTGTTGGGTGTGACGTCGGCGAACAGCGAGGTGGTGCCGATGTCGTCGATGCCCGTGGTGAACGACCAGGTCTGCGTCGGGAGGGTGGCCCCCTCCGTCGAGACCAGGCCGGACACGCTCATCGAGTAGCCGCTGGTGGCCACGAGTGGCGCCGCCGGCGTGAAGGTGAGGGTGCGGCCGTCGCCCGAGAGGGCGGAGGTGCCGGCGACCGGGACCCCGTTGCGGGTCAGCTGCACCGACCAGCCGGTGGCCAGCGGCGCGGACACCGTGATCGACGGCCTGGCGGACAGCGACACCTGGTCGGCTCCCGAGGCCGGGGTCCGGCTGTCCACCGTGAGCGTGGCAGCGGCACGCTCGAACACCACGTCCACGAAGTAGTTCGCGGCACCGTAGGTGTATCCGGGGTAGCCGCCACCCGAGCCGTAGAGGTAGCGACCGTTGTTGGACGCCGGCGCCGTCAGGTCGCCCTTGGTCAGCGCGGAGCCGAAGAAGCCGGGCGTCACCGCGTAGTGGCCCTGCGGCGCGAAGTACGAGACGACGTACGTCGTGCCGGCGTTGACCGGCAGCGGGGTGGCCAGCGTCGCGGTCTGCCAGCCGCTGGCGGTCTCGTTGGTGAACGTCACGGTCGCGAGACGGCTGCCACCCGCGGACCAGATCGACCCGGTGTGGGTGCCGTTGTTGCCGGCCCCCTTGAAGAACCGGATCTGCTTGACCGTGCCGTTGCGCGAGGGCGTGAAGGCCATGCCGACCTCGATCGGCGCACCGTCGTCGGCCGCCACCGTGTCGGGCACCACGTCACCGAGGAGCGTCTGGTTCTGCAGCGTCTCGGCCGACCGGGTGCGGAAGGTCCACGTCCGGGTGCCGAGGCTGGCGCCGTCGCTGGTGGTGACGCCGGTGAGGGTGACCGTGACGTCGGTGCCGGCCGGCATCGTCGCCGACGGCGTCCAGGTGAGGCGCTGGCGGTCGGTCGAGAGCGCCGCGCTGCCCGCCAGGGCGCCTCCGCCACCGCTGACGGAGATGGCCCAGCCCGGCTCGACCAGGTCGGAGAAGTCGACCACGACCTTGCTGCTCCGCGGCACGTCGAGGGCTCCGGGCGCCGGCGACTGCGAGGTCATCGCGATGCTCGGCGGGGTCTTCTCGAAGACCACGTCCACGAGGTAGCTGGTGCTCGAGGTCCCGGCGGGGAACCCGGGGGCGTAGGTGTAGGCGCCGGCCGTGGACGTCACCCGGAGCGGGGCCCAGGACAGGTCACGCTCGGAGAAGGCGTTGGGCGTCGCGGAGTAGCGGCCCGACGTCGAGCGGTAGGACACGATGTAGGGCGTGTTCTTCGCGATCGGCACCGGCGTCGTGAAGTCCAGCTGCTGCCAGCCGCTCGCCGACTCGTTGGTGAAGGTGCCCGAGGCGAGCTCCACCCCGTTGGCGTTCCACAGCGAACCGACGTGCGCCCCGGTGTTGCCCGACGACTTGTAGAACCGCACGCCGGTGACGACGCCCTTGACGTCCGAGGTGAACCGGGTGCCCAGCGAGAGGGGCACGCCGTCGTTGATCTCCATCACCGTCGGCACGGTCTCGTCGCTGAACAGCGAGCACGGGCACACGCCGGGCGGGTTCGGCGGCTTGGCCGTGGTGAAGGACCAGGTGCCGCCGGACGTGATCGGGTTGCCCTGTGTGTCGGTGCCCGCCAGCGTGGCGGTGTAGCGCACGGCCGCGGCCAGCTCGCTGGTCGGGGTGAAGGTGATCGTGCGGTTCGGTGCGTCGTACGACGTCGTGCCGGGCACGACCTGGTTGGTGGAGTCGCGCAGGGTCAGGCCGGGCGTGCCGGCCGCCATCGCCTTGGAGTAGCGCGCCGAGACGGTCGTCGTGACCGGGATGGCCGTCGAGTCGGGAGCCGGCGTGTGGCTCATCGCGATGAGCGGCGAGTCGTCGGTCGCCGAGTAGGTCAGGTCGACGAAGTAGTTGGCCCGCTGGTAGCTCGAGGACGGCATCGTGCCGGCCCCGCCGAAGACCCCGGCGGGCTGGGAGCCGAAGCCGCCCGCGACCTGCATCGCGCCGCTGTCGACGCCGCGGTAGGCGAACGCCCACTGCTCCGAGGCGTAGTGGCCGCGCGGCGCGGTGTAGGAGACGGTGTAGGTCTGGCCGGCGATGAGCGGCACCGCCTGGGTGAAGCCCGCCGTCTGCCAGCCGGTCGCGGTCTCGTTGGCGAAGGTCACCTGGGCCAGCCGCTGGCCGCTGGAGCTCCACAGCGAGCCGACGTGGGTGCCGGTGTTGCCGGCGCCCTTGTAGAAGCGGACCCCGGTCGCGAAGCCGTCGACGACGGGCGTGAACCGCAGGCCGAGCTCGAGCCCGACGTTGTCGTCGGTGTCCGGGACCGCCGGGGTGACGTTGCCGAAGATGCTGCATGGGCAGCTGACCGAGAAGCTCCGGCTCGCGGGCGTGCCGATGTTGGCGCTGTCGTCGATGGCGCGGACCAGGATCGGGGTGTTGCCGCGACCCTTCTGGATGGTCGTCGCGGTCCACGACGTGGTGCCGGTCGCGGGGCGCCACGTCGCACCGTTGTCGTTGGAGACCTCGACGCCGGCGACGCGGCCGGCCGCGTCGGACGCGGTGCCGGTGAGCGTGACCAGGTCGCCGTTCTTCTGGGCCTGGCCCGCGGCGGGCGTGCTGATCGTGACGGTGGGTCCGGCGGTGTCGGTCGACTTCGCGGCGGACACCAGCCCGGCCATGAGCGTCGCCGGCTGCGCGCCCATGTCGGCGAGCAGGTTGACCTGCGCCTGCTGCATGCGGGAGTCGGTGACGTTGTCGGGGTACTCCGAGTCGTGCTCGGCGTCGAGGCCGTAGGTCCACTGGACCGTGCCCGCGCTGAACACCAGGGCACCGCTGGGCGCCTTGTAGAGCGTCAGGTTGTGGGTGGTGGTGCCCGGGGTCACCGTGGTGCCGAAGTCACGGAGGTACTGCGGCACGTCGCCGACAGTGGTCGACAGCTTGATCAGGCCGGGTGGACTGAAGCCGTTGTCCATCACCTCGTTGGACTCGTAGCCCACCGTGTGCGGGGCGAGCGTGGTCTGGCTCGCGGACGTGGTCGCGAGGGAGGTGTTGCGCCACAGGCGGTAGCGACCCTCGGCCTGCCGGACCGTCATCGCCATGTCGCTGAAGTTGACCATGTAGGCGGTGCCGATCAGCTCGTTCTCGGGCATGCCGCCGCCGTTGGCGCGCGAGGCGAAGCGCGGGTCGCGCCACGTGCCGGTCCACTGGCTGTTCGGGTCGATCTTGGCGTTGGCCCACGTCTCCTTGTAGGTCACCAGCGTCCGGTAGGCCGTGTGCGAGCTGTCCGCGGACGGCTCGTAGCGGGTCCGCCAGTAGCCCTCGTTGCCGGCCAGGAACTGGAGGTTCACCCCCGCGTCGCGCGCGGCGGTGATGTTGGCGCGCTGGGCGCCGCTCCAGTACTCGTCGTGGCCGACGGACAGGAAGACCTTGTGGTTGCGGAGCAGGTTGCCGCGGCGGTCGGAGTCGACGCCGGCGATGTAGGTGACGTCGTAGCCGTTGCGCTCCAGGAAGCGCACCCCGGCGTACTCCGCACCAAAGTAGAAGTCGCGCCCTCCCGCGGACCCGCGGGTGTTGAACGGGCGGTTGTAGCTGACCTTGTAGGCGCGGCCGTTGGCGCCACCGGCGTAGAAGTCGGACCCGCCGTAGGTGTTGTAGGCGTGCCACGTCGGGTCGGCGGTCTGGAAGACGATGTCGGAGGTGCTCGCGTCGTCGCGCACGATGAACGTGATGTGGCTGGTGTCGCCGTTGGTGCGGGTCAGCTTGGCGACGTAGACGCCCGAGACCGCGGTCGACGGCACGTTCCACGAGGCCGAGACCGCCCAGTTGCCGCAGTCGTAGAGCTCGGTGGTGACGTCGGTGATGCAGTTGGGCTGGGTCTGCGGGAGCGACGCGCTCGGGTTCACCGAGGTGATGTAGCGCGCGCCGAGGCCCTGGTACCAGCCGGTGCGGTAGATGTCGATGGTGTACGACGAGGCGCTGGTGGCGATCTTGAAGTCGATGCGCTGCCCGACGTTGACCGAGATGTCGGTCGCGAAGCCCTGGATGGAGGAGTCACCCGCACCCTGGATGTCCCAGACGTCCGGGTCGGTGCCCGGCTTGGCGTTCTCGCAGGCCACCTTGTTGCCGCCCGGACCGCACGGGTCCGCGGCGTTGGCCGGGGCTGGCCCGCCGAGCAGTGCCGGGCCGACCAGCGCGTTGAGCGCGGCCACCAGCAGCAGGGCTGATGCCTTGATCCCCCACGAACGCCCGCTGCCGACCCGTGTGCTCGCCGTGCTGGCCATGCCGTCCCACCCTTCACGGCGCGACTGTGCGCGCCACGGTCCCGATCCTGATCTCGTCACGGGGCCCGAGGTCCGCCCTCCGGCGGATATCCCCACATTTCGGTGTGTGCTCGAACGCTCGGCTACCCAGTCGCCTACACGTTCGCCGCCAGCGCACTCCCACTGCGCTGCCGGGGCAGCGGCACCGATGAGATCCTCAGCGGAGGCGGGTCGCTCACCTTGGTGACCGTCCGGCTCGCCGCGGCCACCAGGTCGCGCGCCTTGAGGCTGTCGGCGTCGCGGGAGATGCAGAGGTCGCGCAGGGCGAGCTCGAGCGCGATCGTCAGCTGGTGGTCGTCGACGTGCTCGCCGTGCATCGATCGGCGCGGGACCAGGATCGGGCACTTGCCGTTCTCCAGCGCCATCAGCGCGATCCCGGTGCCGGCGTGCGCCACGACGACGTCCGCGGCGCGGATCGCGGCGGCCATCTCCTCCGACGGCACCTTGACCCGGGCGTCGATGCCGAGGCCGGTCGTGTCGGTGCCGCCGGTCTGCCACAGCACCTCGGTGCCCTTCGGCACCAGCGGCACCAGCCGCTCGAGCAGCCGCCGGAAGCCGTAGTCCTCCTGGGTGCCGAGGCTGACCACCATCCGCCGCACCGGGCGCGGCGCGGTCGGGGTGGTGTCGTACAGCTCCCACGGGGAGGCGAGGTACTGCCAGTGCCCACGCGTCAGCGCGCTCGACTGGCTGTAGGTCGTGATGCCGGGGACCATCGCCAGCGCACGCCCGGACAGCGACGGCGCGTCGAGCCGCGTGGCGCTCTCGATGTAGACGGTCTCGATGCCACGCACCCGGGCCTGGGGCAGCACGGCGAGCGCGAGCGCCGCGCCGGTGCTCACCACGAGCGAGACGTCGTGGTCGCGGAACAGCCGCCGGCAGGCGAGGGTGTTGCGCGCCAGCGCGCGCGTGTCGCGCGGGGGGCACGGGAACGCCCAGTGGACCGTCTCCCCCGCCAGCAGCGACTCGGTCTGCGGCGTGCGGGGGGTCACCCACACCACCTCGTCGCCGACCCCGAGCCGGGGCCGCAGCGTGTGCAGCTGCATCAGGTGGCCGCCGTCGTTGGCGACCAGGAGGGTGGTCACGACCGTCCCCGCTCGGCGGTGGCGGCCGCCAGGACCTCCACGACCCGGTCCTGCATCGCCTCCGTGAGGTGCGGGTGCATCGGCAGCGAGAGGATCTCGCTCGCCGCCGCCTCCGCGACCGGCGCGGTGCCGGGTCCCAGGCCGAGGTGGCGGTAGGCACCGGTCAGGTGCACCGGGAAGGGGTAGTGGATGCCCGCGCCCACCCCGGCCCGGCCGAGCTCGGCGAGCACGGCGTCGCGGTCGGGCACGCGGACGACGTAGAGGTGCCAGACGTGGGTGCCGTCAGCGGCGAGCAGCGGGCGGCGTACGCCGGCGACGTCCGCGAGCAGCGCGTCGTAGCGGGCGGCGGCGCGCACGCGCAGCTCGTTCCACTTCTCCAGGCGGTCGAGCTTGGCCCGGAGGTAGACCGCCTGGATGGTGTCGAGCCGGGAGTTCATCCCGATCACGTCGTGGACGTAGCGGGTCGAGGAGCCGTGGTTGCGCAGCCGGCGGACCTCGGCCGCGATGGTGGTGTCGTCGGTGGTGACCGCGCCGCCGTCGCCGGCGGCCCCGAGGTTCTTGCCCGGGTAGAAGCTGGTCGCGCCGACCCGGCCGAGGCCGCCGGAGCCGCGGCCGTCCAGCCGGGCACCCTGCGACTGGGCGGCGTCCTCCACGAGCGGGATGCCGTGGGCGTCGCAGATCTCCGCGAGCCGCGCCACCGGCGCCAGCTGGCCGAAGAGGTGCACGGCGGCGACGGCCTGCGTGCGGGGGGTGATCGCGGCCTCGACGGCGTCGGGGTCGATGAGCAGCCGCTCGTCGTCGACGTCGACCGGCACCGGCACGGCGCCGATGCGCGAGGCCGCCTCGGCCGTGGCGATGAAGGTGTTGGCGGGCACCACCACCTCGCCCCCGGCACGCACCCCGGCGGCGCGCAGCGCCAGCTCGAGGGCGTCGGTGCCGTTGCCGACGCCGATGCAGTGGTCGACGCCGACGAACTCGGCGTACTGCTGCTCGAAGTCGGCGACCGCCGGGCCGTCCACGAAGGCCGTCGTGGCGAAGACGGCCGCGATGCCCGCCTCGACCTCGGCGGCGACCTCCGCGTGCTGCGACGCCAGGTCGACGAAGGGGACGTGGGGGGTGTTCATACGTGGACTCCTGTCCGGATCGGGCGGGCGGGGACTCCCGCCCAGGTCTCGCCTGCGGGTACGTCGTGGAGCACGGCCGAGCCCATGCCGACGGTCGCCCCGGGGCCGATGTGCACGCCCTGGCGGACCGAGGCGTTCATGCCGATGTAGGCGGCCTCGCCGACCTGGACGTCGCCGCCCAGCGAGACCCCCGCGCAGAGGGTGGCGTAGTCGCTGATCGTGTTGCCGTGGGTCAGGGTCACGTGCGGCATCAGCACGACGTGGTCGCCGACCTCGACGTCGGCGGTGAGCACCACCCCGTCGAGGACGATCGCGCCGGTGCCGATGTGGCAGCTGCCCGGCAGCACCACCCGCGGGTGGATGAGCGAGGTGTAGCGGGCCGGGTCGACGCCGAGCATGTCGAGGCGCACCGCCACCCGGCGACGGTGCCGGCCGTGGCCCAGCGCGAGCACGACGTCGAGGTCGACCACGTCGGCCACCAGGTCGACCGAGCCGAGGACCGGGGTGAGGCCGTGCAGCGTCCCCCAGGTGGCGGGGTTGTCGTCGACGATGTTGACCGGGCCGTCGTGGTGCAGCATGACGGCGACCGCCGTGGCCTCGCGGGCAAGCCCGCTCGCCCCGACCAGCACCAGGCCCGTCATGGCCGCCACGCCGTCTCCAGCGCGTCGCACACCCGCGCCTGCTCCGAGGCGGTCATCTGGTGGTAGAGCGGCAGGATGAGCGTCTGGTCGTTGAGCCGCTCGGTGACCGGGAGCGGGACGTGCGCACGATGGGAGTGTGCCGGCTGGCGGTGCGCGGCCATGATGCCGCGACGGGCCGAGATGCCGGCGGCGGCGAGGTGCATCATCAGCTCCTCGCGGTCGAGCGGGTGGTCCTCGAGCACCTCGACCCAGCAGGACTGGAAGTTCGTGGTGCCGTGGCTCGGGTCGGCGACCATCCGCAGGCCGGGCAGCTGCGCCACCACCTCGGCGTACGTCGCCGCGAGCTCGCGCCGGCGCGCCACCATCGCCGGCAGCCGGTCGAGCTGGACCAGGCCGACGGCGGCCTGCAGGTCGGTCATCCGGAAGTTGAACCCCACCTCGGAGTAGGACTCCGGCGGCGCCAGCACGCTCGCGTGCCGGTCGGCGGCCGAGACGCTCATCGCGTGCTCGCGCAGCCGACGGGCCCGCTCGGCCCAGTCCGCACGCGAGGTGGTGATCATCCCGCCCTCGCCGGTGGTGAGCACCTTGCGCGGGTGGAAGGACCACGCGGCGATCTCCGCGCCCGCGCCGGCCGGACGGCCGTAGGCGGTCGAGCCGGCAGCGCAGGCCGCGTCCTCGATGACGGTGATCCCGCGGGGGTCGCACCAGGCCCGGATCGCGGCGAGGTCGACGGGCATGCCGCCCTGGTCCACGGCGATCACCGCGCGCGTGCGCGAGGTGACCACCGCGGCGATCGTGGCGGGGGTGAGGTTGCCGGTCAGCTCGTCCACGTCGGCGAAGACGGGAGTGGCGCCGACGTAGGTCGGGGCGTTGGAGGTGGCCACGAAGGAGAACGACGGGACCACGACCTCGTCGCCGGGGCCGACGCCGGCGACCACGAGGGCCAGGTGCAGCCCGGTGGTGCAGTTGCTCACCGCGACCGCGTGGGCGGCCTGCTGCGACTGCGCGAAGGCGGCCTCGAACGCCGCCACCCGCGGGCCCTGGGCGACCCACCCCGAGCGCAGCACCTCCGCGACCGCGGCGACCTCCTCCTCGCCGAGCCACGGCTGCATGACGTGGACCACCGGCTGGGTCTCGGTCGGCGACTGCACGGTGTGCGTCATGCCGGCACCCAGTTGCGGTCCTCGATGCGCGCGAGCATCTCCTCGGGCGACTGCTGGCGGGTGCGGAACCACCCCACGAGCTCCTCGACCCCGTCCGCGAAGTCGACGCCCGGGCGCCAGCCGGTGAGCGAGCGCATCAGGGAGTCGTCGACGATGAGGCGTCGTACGTCGCCGGGGCGGGGGTCGAGGTGGGTGGCGGCCGGGCCCTCGAGGCCGACGATGCCCGCCACGATCTTCGCCAGGTCGTTGATGCTCACCTCGGAACCGGAGCCGAGGTTCACCGTCTCGCCGATCGCGGCGTCGCACTGCGCGAGCGCGAGCAGACCGGCGGCGGTGTCGCGGACGTGGGTGAAGTCGCGCGTCTGCTCGCCGTCCCCGAAGACCAGGGCGGGCAGGCCGCACAGCGCCCGGACGATGCTGCGCGGGATCACCTCGCCGCTGTCGCCCTCGAAGTGGCTGCGCGGACCGTAGGTGTTGAACGGACGGGCCACCACGACCGGCATGCCGTAGGTGCGGAAGTGCGCGCGGGCGTAGGCCTCGCCGGCGAGCTTGCCGCCGCCGTAGACCGTCTCGGGGCAGGTCGGGTGGCCCTCGTCCATCGGGGCGTAGCGGGCGGTGCCGTAGACCTCGCTCGAGCTCACGTGGACGAAGCGGTCCACGTCGCGGCTCAAGGCCTCCTGCAGCAGCACGAGGGTCCCCTCGGCGTTGACCCGGTGGTTGCCCATCGGGTCGTGCAGGCTGTGCCGCACTCCCAGGCAGGCGAGGTGGAAGACGACGTCGACGTCGTCGAGCGCGTCGCAGGAGTCGGTGACGATGTCACCGACCCGCACCTGCAGGCGTCCGGCCTCGACGTGCGGGTGGAGGTGGGCGAGGTTCTCCAGGTGTCCGGTGGCCAGCGAGTCGAGGACCCGCACGTGGGCGGCGCCGGTCGAGTCGAGGAGGGTGGTGACCAGCTGGCTGCCGATGAATCCGGCGCCGCCGGTCACCAGGATCCGGCGTCCGTCGAGCGACGTCATCGGACCGCCTCCAGCGCCGGCTCGGGCGAGGCCGCGCGCGGCCCCGGCGGGACCGGCAGCGCGGGCTCGCCGTAGAGCGACGCGGACGCCTGCTCCAGCACCGTCAGCACACGCAGCCCGGCGTGGCCGTCGGTGAGCGCCGGACGGTCCTCCCTGATCGCGGCCGCGAGCTCGGCCACCATCTGGCCGAGCGCCTCGCGCTCGGGCAGGGCGGGCGACCACGTGTCGCCGAGGCGGTAGGAGATCGACGAGGCGGCCCGGTCCGCCCCGGCGACGGAGGTGCGAGCGAGGTCGACCCCGCGGTCGTACACGCTCAGGCGCTGCTGCGGGTTCAGGTCGTCCCAGACCAGCGTCCGCCGCGAGCCGCCGATGACCATCTGGCGGATCTTGGTGGGGCTGAGCCAGTTGACGTGGACGTGGGCGAGGCCGTCGCCGGCCAGCGGCAGCGTCAGGTGGCCGACGCACGCGCGGCCCGCGCCGATCGGGTCGGCACCGGTCGCGCGCACCTCCGTGGTCGGCAGGCCGCCCGGCAGGACGAAGTCGAGGATCGACAGGTCGTGGGGCGCGAGGTCCCACAGCACGTCGATGTCGGGCTGGACGAGCCCGAGGTTGATCCGCACCGAGTCGACGAAGTGGATGTCGCCCAGCTCCCCGCTCGTCACCAGCTCGCGCATCTTCTGCACGGCCGGGGTGTAGCAGTAGGTGTGGTCGGTCATCAGGACCAGGCCGCGCTGCTCGGCGAGCTCGACCATCGCGCGACCACCCGCCACGCTGTCGGCGAGCGGCTTCTCGACCAGCACGTGCTTGCCGGCCAGCAGCGCGTCCAGGGCCAGGCCCTGGTGGGTGCGCGCCGGCGTGGCGATGGCCACCGCGTCGACGGACGGGTCGTCCAGCACGCGCTGGAGCCGGTCGGTCACCTCCACGTGCGGACCTGCGACGGCACGCGCACGCTCCAGGTCGAGGTCGCAGACGAGCTTCAGGTCCCAGTGCGGTGACGAGCCGAAGTTGCGGACCAGGTTGGGCCCCCAGTAGCCGGCTCCGATCACGGCCACACCCAGGCGGTCGGTCATCAGATGTTCTCCTCGTTCTCGGTCTCGGTCGTCTCGACCAGCGCACCGTCGGTGACGACGTACGTCGTCCCGGTGCGCGGGCAGGTGAAGGTGTCGGGGCCGGTCTCGACCAGCGGCACGCCCGCCCGGCCGACCCAGCCGACCTGGCGGGCCGGGACCCCGACGACGAGCGCGTGGTCGGGCACGTCGCGGGTCACGACCGCACCGGCGGCGACCGAGGCCCACCGGCCGATGTGGACCGGAGCGACGCAGACGGCGCGCGCACCCACGGCGGCGCCCTCGTCGATGGTCACGCCGACCGCCACCCAGTCGTCGGCGTTCTTCAGGCGGCCCTCGGGCGTGACGGCCCGCGGGAAGGTGTCGTTGGTGAGCACCACGGCCGGGCCGATGAAGACGCCGTCGCCCAGCACGGCCGGCTCGTAGACCAGCGCCTGGTTCTGCACCTTGCAGCGCTCGCCGAGGCGGGCGCCCGGCCCGATGTAGACGCCGCGTCCCACGATCGTGCCCGCGCCGACGTCGGCGCCGGAGCGGACCACGGACTGGTCCCACACCTGGGCGCCGGCCCCCACGCGGGCGCCGTCCTCGACCGTGGCGCTCGGGGCGATGGTCGCCCCGGCCTCCGGCTGCTCGGGCGAGGCCTCGGTGCGGGGCCCCGGCACGGTGGCCCGGGCCTGCTGGACCTGCTGGGAGTCGGACGTCGTCGTCATGAGCGTGAGCTTTCGTCTCGTTGCCAGGTGGTGAAGTCCCCGGAGCGCACCGCCCGCCGGGCGCCCAGCCGGGCGGCGACGTGCACGCCCAGGAACACCGGCAGCCGCAGGGCGAGCCCCGGTCGGCTGACGGCGAGCCCGAGGAGGGTGCGCACGCGGGTGCGGGACGCCGGACGTCGTACGCCGAGCCGGGCGGCCTGGGTGTTGCCGGTCGCGATCCGGATGCGACGACGTACGAGGTCGCGCACCGTCCGCGGAGGGTGGATCACGGCGACGGCGCCGGGCACGACCCGGCGCTCGTCGCCGCTGAACGAGTCGGACATGCCGAGGTCGTCGCTCATCATCCGGGGCAGCGCGGTCACCCGCGCCTGCGCCTGCTCGGAGAGGACGACCACGCCACGACCGAAGAGGCCGGACTCGACCTGGGGCAGCGACTCCCAGACGTCGTAGTACCAGCGGACCCATCGGGAGCAGGAGGCCTTGGGGACGTCGCGCCGGGGCGCGGTGGCGAGCACCTGGTCGCGGGTGATCGGCTCGAGGAGCTGCATCACGGCGGTGCCGGACAGCTCGATGTCGGCGTCGAGGTGGACCCGCGGGAAGACGTCGGTGGCGGTGTTGCCGACCCGGACGGCCTCGGCCTTGGAGGGCTGCTGGATCTCGATGACCCGGGCGAGCGGGTCGGCACGCCGGGCGACCTCGGCGGTCTGGTCGGTGCAGCCGTTGCAGACCACCACGACGTCGAGGTCGGAGGCGTGCGTGCCCTCGCGCAGCGCCAGCAGGTTGCGGCCGATCGTGGCCGCCTCGTTGTGCGCCGGGATGATGACGCTGGCAACGGCCATCTCTCCAACTCCCCCAAGTTCGAGTGCCGAGCCGTTCGGCTGGCACTGTCAGATCTTCTGGATCCGCGTGCCCGGGGCGGCCCGCCGACGGGGCCTTTCGCCCATTTTGGGGAGTGGCCCGTTCGGGCTACCGGGTCGTGGCCCGGGAGAAGGTGATGTCGGCCGACCTGAGGTCGCGCAGGTGGACCACGAAGCGGTCCATCTCGAGCAGCGACCACTCGTCGTCGACGGCCGCCCCGCCGGCGACGGTGCTCAGCGCGCGGTAGAGGTCCAGCGGCTGCTTGCGCAGCTCGGCGTGGAGGGTGCCCTCGAGGACCTCCCGCAGGTAGTCGTGCTGCGCGGCCGGACCGGAGCCGTAGCGGTAGGTCGCGGCGACGGCGTTGTCGGCGGCGAGCTGCGCGAACGTGCGCCAGTCGAGGGCGATGAGGTGGTCGACGCGTCGGCCCGACCACGCCTCGACACCCGCCACGGCCTCGCTGGGGCGACCGGTGCGCGCCGAGGTCTCGACGCCCTCGAGCACGGGCACCGAGCCGACGTCGACGCGGACGCCGTCGGGGTCGACCTCGACGAGCATCACCGACTCGACCGACTGCACGCCGTCGAGCCACCCCACGTCCGCCCGGCCACCCGGTCGGGTGCCGACCATCAGGATCGTCTCCCCCGGGGCCGCCGGTGGCCGGTCGCGCAGGCCGTCGAAGGCGCCCTCGATGCGGTCGAGACGGCCGACGAGGTGGAGGTTGATGCCCACCAGCGCCACCAGCGGGACGAGCGAGAGGACCACCAGGGTGCCGAGCAGCTCGCGCACCCGCCGGCGCCTGCGCGGCATCAGCGGTGGCGGGGCCGCGGGCGGGTCCCAGCTGTGGCGGGGCGCCGGAACGCGTACGCCGGTCGCCTCGCGCGTGGTCGACGGGTGCACCTGCCGTGTCGGCATCGGTCCTCCTGGAGGTCGGACCTACGACGCTAGGACGCGACGGCCCGCGGCTCATGCCTCAAACAAGGGATGCCGAGAGCGTGTGCCGTGAGGGTCCCTCGCCGCCCGTCGTCGATTTGTGGTAGCCGCGTGACCTGGAGGGCGCGTCGAGGCCCGGTGACCGAAGGATGCCGCACATGACTGTGCGACAGGCGCCCCTCGACGGTGTCCGCGGCGCAGCGGTCCTGGCGATCGTCGCGTTCCACGCGATGTCGGACCGGCTGCCCGGGGGCTACATCGGGGTCGACCTCTTCTTCGTCCTGAGCGGCTTCCTGATCACCCGGCTGCTGGTGGCCGAGATCGAGGAGCACGGTCGCCTGGACCTCCGCGCGTTCTACGTGCGGCGGGCGCTCCGGTTGCTGCCCGCGCTGCTGGTGTGCTGCGCGATCGTCGCCCCGCTGTTCCTCCTTCTCCCCGTCACGGAGGGGTCGCAGTCCCTGCTCGGCACCCTGACGGCCGTCACCTACGC
This sequence comes from uncultured Nocardioides sp., assembly GCA_964503015.1. Taxonomy (GTDB): domain Bacteria; phylum Actinomycetota; class Actinomycetes; order Propionibacteriales; family Nocardioidaceae; genus Nocardioides. Next base: position 13,538 of record CAZDAO010000046.1, read on the forward strand.
CTCGTCGGTGTTCGCCGCGACGGGCACCGACCTGGGCTGGATGATCCACACGTGGTCGCTGTCGGTCGAGGAGTACTTCTACCTCGTCTGGCCCGTCGCGCTCGCCGCGATCGCGCTGCGCCGCGACCGGGTCAGGATCATGGCTGCCGTGGTGGCTCTGGCCGTCGGCTACCGGCTCGCCGCCGGGCTCGCCACGGACTGGACCGTCCAGCGGATCGCCTACGCTCCCGACACCCGTGCGGAGCAGCTGCTGGTGGGCGCGTTCGTCGCCGTCCTGCTCGCGGGGCGGGCGCGGCGGGTGCCGGTCGCGGTGCCGGTCGCGGTGCTCGGCGCGGCCGTGCTGGTCTTCCCCGTCTTCGCCGTGCTGCCCGCGCGGCTCACCGAGCCGTTCTACTTCCACTTCGGGGGCTCGACCGTCGTCGCGGTCGCGGCAGCGGTGATGGTCGCCGGCCTGGCCGACGCACGGTCGACCTCCCTGCACCGGCTGGCGGCATGGCGACCGCTCGTCTGGGTGGGCGAGCGCTCGTACGGCATCTACCTCTGGAACCTGCCCATCGTGGCGATCATCGCGGCGACACCCGTCCCGGGCCCGGCTCAGATGCCGGTCAAGCTCGTGCTCACGTTCCTCGTCCCCGCGCTCTCCTACCACGTCGTCGAGCGGCCCTGCCTCCGGCTCAAGAGCAGGTACGCCACGCGCGGAGCGGATCTGGACCGTCGTGGTCTCGCGGTTCCCTCGGGGCCTAGGAGTTGAAGCGCTGCTGGGTCTTCTCGAGCCCGTCGGTGATCAGCGACTCGACCGCGTCGGCGGCGTCGGCGACCTGGAACGGCAGCTCCTTGCGCTCGACCGTGGAGTAGTTGGACAGCACGAAGTCCGCGACGTCCTGGCGCCCGGGCGGACGCCCGATGCCGGCCCGGACGCGGTAGAAGTCGCCGGTGGCGAGCGAGGACCGCAGCGACTTGAGGCCGTTGTGGCCGTTGTCGCCGCCGCCGAGCTTGATCCGTAGCGTGCCGAAGGCGATGTCGAGCTCGTCGTGGATCGCGATGACGTGGTCGGGGGCGACCTTGTAGAAGGAGGCCAGCGCCTTGACCGGGCCGCCGGACTCGTTCATGTAGCCCCGGCCGCGGGCGAGCACCACCCGCGGCCCGCCGATCGAGAGCCGGCCCTCGACGACGTCGGCGCGGGCGGACTTGTGCGCGCGGAAGGGGCTCCCCATCCGGCGCGCGAGCTCGTCGGTGACGAGGTAGCCGATGTTGTGCCGGTGCCCGGCGTAGGCCGGCCCGGGGTTGCCCAGTCCGACCACCAGCCAGACGTCGGAGGAGGCGGCGGGCACGTCAGTCACGGCGTCCATCCAATCAGGCGTTCGCCTCGATGCTTCATCACGGTATGCAGGCGAATGGGCACTTCCCTCGATCAATTGACCGTGGGACGTGCCCATTCAGCG
>CAZDAO010000047.1:0-14538 GCA_964503015.1 uncultured Nocardioides sp.
CAGTACGGCGTCGGGCGGCCCGGCCTGCCCGGTGTGTGGCCGCGCACCGACGCGACAGACCCACACGGCTACGACGACCCGGAGGTGCCCGCCACCCCGGCGTGGCAGGAGCAGCACACCGGCGTGCCCGCGGCCCAGGTCGTGCGGCTGGCCCGCGAGTGGGCGCAGAACGCGATCGACACCGAGGGCCGCGGCATGATCCTGCTCGGGGCGGGCGTGAACCACTGGTTCCACTCCGACCAGATCTACCGCGCGATCCTGCTGCTCACCACGATCACCGGCACCCAGGGGCGCAACGGCGGCGGCTGGGCCCACTATGTCGGGCAGGAGAAGATCCGCCCGATCATGGGCTTCCAGCACATGGCCTTCGCCCTGGACTGGCACCGACCGCCGCGGCACATGAACCAGACGGCGTACTGGTACGTCAACACCTCGCAGTACCGCTACGACGGCTTCACCGCCGACGACCTGGACTCCGGCACCGGAGTGTTCGCCGGGAAGACGATGATGGACCTGCTGGCCCAGTCGGTCCGCCTCGGCTGGTCGCCGTCGTACCCCACCTTCGACCGCAGCAGCCTGCAGCTGGCCGACGACGCCGAGGCCGCCGGGATGGAGGTCCCGGCCTACGTCGCGCAGCAGCTCAAGGAGGGCAGCCTCCGGTTCGCGGTCGAGGACCCCGAGCACGAGGACAACCACCCCCGGGTGCTGTCGCTGTGGCGCTCCAACCTGCTCGGCTCCTCGGCGAAGGGCAACGAGTACTTCCTGCGCCACCTGCTCGGCACCGACTCCTCGGCCACGGCGGTCGAGGCGCCGCCGGACAAGCGACCGACGGACGTCGTCTGGGCCGAGAAGGCCGCCGAGGGCAGGCTCGACCTGCTGACGACGATCGACTTCCGGATGACCTCCTCGACGATCTTCAGCGACGTCGTGCTGCCGGCGGCCACCTGGTACGAGAAGCACGACCTGTCCACCACCGACATGCACCCCTTCGTCCACTCGTTCAACCCCGCCATCGCGCCGCCGTGGCAGACGAAGTCGGACTGGGACACCTGGAAGGTCATCGCGAAGAAGTTCTCCGAGCTCGCCGAGACCCACCTCGGCACCCGCAAGGACGTCGTGGCCAAGCCGCTGTGGCACGACACCCCGGAGGCGATGGCGACCGAGCACGGGGTGGTCAAGGACTGGAAGACCGGCGAGGTCGACCCGGTGCCCGGCAAGACCATGCCGGTGATCGCGGTCGCCGAGCGCGACTACACCGCCATCTACGACAAGATGACGTCGATCGGCCCGCTGATGGAGAAGGTCGGCATGCTCACCAAGGGCGTGGCCTACGACGTGAAGCGGGAGATCGACGTGCTGCGCACCCGCAACGGCGTGGCGCGCGGCGGCGCCGGCGACGGCCAGCCGAAGGTCGAGACCGACGTCCAGATGGCCGACGCGATCCTGCACCTGGCGGGCGTCTCGAACGGTCACCTCGCCACGCAGGGGTTCCGCTTCCTGGAGAAGCGCACGGGCACCGAGCTCGCCGACCTCGCCGCCGAGCACGAGGGCAAGCAGATCACCTTCGCCGACACGCAGGCGCAGCCCGTGCCCGTCATCACGTCGCCGGAGTGGTCGGGCTCGGAGTCCGGAGGACGGCGCTACAGCCCGTTCACCATCAACATCGAGCGCAAGAAGCCGTTCCACACGCTCACCGGCCGCCAGCAGTTCTACGTCGACCACGACTGGTTCCTCGGGATGGGCGAGATGCTCCCCGTCTACCGCCCACCCCTCGACATGACCGCGCTGTTCGGCGAGCGGCCGATCGGTGAGCAGAACGAGCTGGGCGTCTCGGTCCGCTACCTGACGCCCCACAACAAGTGGTCGATCCACTCGGAGTACCAGGACAACCTGTTCATGCTCTCGCTCTCGCGCGGCGGGCAGTCGGTGTGGATCTCCGACCGCGACGCCGCGAAGGTCGGGATCCGCGACAACGACTGGATCGAGATGGTCAACCGCAACGGCGTCGTGGCGGCCCGCGCGATCGTCAGCCACCGGATGCCGGAGGGCACGGTCTACATGCACCACGCCCAGGACCGGCTCATCGACGTGCCCCTCACCGAGCGCGACGGCAAGCGCGGGGGCATCCACAACAGCCTCACGCGGGTGCTGCTCAAGCCCAACCACATCGTCGGCGGCTACGCCCAGCTGGCCTACTTCTTCAACTACATCGGCCCGATCGGCAACAACCGCGACGAGGTCACGATGATCCGCAAGCGGACCGCCCCGGTCGAGTACTGAGCAGGAAGGAGACGACTGACATGCGCGTGATGGCCCAGATGGCGATGGTCATGAACCTCGACAAGTGCATCGGCTGCCACACCTGCTCGGTGACCTGCAAGCAGGCGTGGACCAACCGCACCGGCACCGAGTACGTCTGGTTCAACAACGTCGAGACCCGGCCCGGGCTCGGCTACCCGCGGACCTACGAGGACCAGGAGGAGTGGCAGGGCGGCTGGGTCCGCAAGCCCAACGGCCGGCTGGCACTGCGCGCCGGCGGTCGGGTGAAGAAGCTGCTGAGCATCTTCTCCAACCCGAAGCTGCCCTCGATCGACGACTACTACGAGCCGTGGACCTACGACTACGAGACGCTCACCAGCTCACCGCAGACCGACACCTTCCCCGTGGCGCGGCCCAAGAGCCTGATCTCCGGCGAGGACATGAACGTCGAGTGGTCGGCCAACTGGGACGACGACCTCGGCGGCTCGCACGAGCACGCGGCTCGCGACGTGATGCTCAAGGGCATCGAGGACAAGGTGAAGCTCGAGTTCGAGCAGACCTTCATGTTCTACCTGCCGCGCATCTGCGAGCACTGCCTCAACCCGTCGTGCGCCGCGTCGTGCCCCAGCGGCGCGATCTACAAGCGGGCCGAGGACGGCATCGTCCTGGTCGACCAGGACCGCTGCCGCGGCTGGCGCATGTGCGTCTCGGGCTGCCCCTACAAGAAGGTCTACTTCAACCACAAGACCGGCAAGGCCGAGAAGTGCACCTTCTGCTACCCGCGCGTCGAGGTGGGCATCCCGACGGTGTGCTCGGAGACCTGCGTGGGCCGGCTGCGCTACATCGGCCTCGTCCTCTACGACGCCGACAAGGTGCTCGAGGCCGCCGCGATCGAGGACGAGCACGCGTTGTACGACGCCCAGCGTGCGTGCTTCCTCGACCCTGAGGACCCGGCCGTCCAGCGGGCGGCCGAGGAGGCCGGCATCCCCGGTGACTGGGTCGAGGCGGCGAGGAAGTCGCCGGTGTGGGCGCTGATCAACCGCTACGAGGTCGCACTGCCGCTGCACCCGGAGTACCGCACGATGCCGATGGTCTGGTACATCCCGCCGCTCTCGCCGGTGGTCGACGTCGTGCAGGAGACGGGGGAGGACGCCGAGGACCGCGGCAACCTCTTCGCCGCCATCGACACCCTGCGGATCCCCGTCGAGTACCTCGCCAACCTCTTCACCGCGGGCGACACCGCCCCGGTCGACAAGGTGCTCAAGCGGCTCGCGGCCATGCGCTCCTACATGCGCGACATCAACCTCGGGCGCGACCCGGACGCCTCCATCCCGGCTGCGGTCGGCATGACGGAGGAGGAGATCTACGAGATGTTCCGGCTGCTGGCCATCGCCAAGTACGCCGACCGCTACGTCATCCCGCCGGCGCACGCCGAGCAGGCGCACGCCCTCGAGGAGCTCGCGACCGACTGCGCCGTCGACTTCGACGCGGCCGGCTCGTACTACGACCAGGCGCTGCTCGGCGAGGGTGCCGGCTACCCGACGCCCGTCGCGGTCGAGAACTTCCGGATGCTCCAGGACCGCCAGACCTCCGACACCCTCGCGGCGCCGGACGACAAGGCCAGCCGCGTCAACCTGCTCAACTGGGACGGCAAGGGCACGCCCGAGGGCCTGTTCCCACCGCGCCCCGAGGGAGGGGAGCGGTGATGTTCCGACGCCGCGCCCGCTCCGGGCCCGACGAGCAGGCCCGCCGCGTGTGGGCGGTCTGCTCGGCCGTGCTGGACTACCCCACCGCCGAGCTGGTGGCGGCGGTGGACGGCCTCGAGGCCCTCGTGCCCGACGACCCGCACCTGCCGGCCCTGCTCGCGCACCTGCGGTCCACACCGCTCGAGCAGCTCCAGCAGGACTACGTCGCGACCTTCGACCACACGCGAAAGTGCGCGCTCTACCTGACGTACTTCGCCTACGGCGACACCCGCCGCCGCGGTGCGGCCCTGGTGCGCTTCAAGGAGGCCTACCGGGCCGCCGGCGTCGAGTGGGTCGACGACGGCGAGCTGCCCGACCACCTCTGCGCCGTGCTCCAGCTCGGCGCGACGGTGGACCCGGGCACCACCTGGCAGCTGCTCACCGAGCACCGCGCCGGCGTCGAGATGCTCCGTCTCGCGCTCGCCGGCTGGCGCAACGACGACGGCACGACCGGTTCCCCGTGGGCGGCGGCGCTGCTCGCCGTCTGCGGGACCCTCCCGGTGCTCGAGGGCGCCGAGGCCGACGCCGTACGCCGTCTGGTCGAGCAGGGCCCGCCGGCCGAGGAGGTCGGCCTGTCGGGCTACGGCGCCGATCCCGCCCTGGACGCCGGTCCGGCCCTCATCGCCTCCGCCTCGATCCCTGTAGGAGCCCCCCGGTGAACACCTTCCTCTGGGTCATCGTCCCCTACCTCTGCCTCGCGGTCTTCGTGGTCGGGCACGTCTGGCGCTACCGCTACGACAAGTTCGGCTGGACGACCCGCTCCTCGCAGCTCTACGAGAACCGGCTGCTGCGGCTGGGCTCGCCGCTGTTCCACTTCGGCATGCTCGGCGTCGTCGGCGGCCACGTCATCGGCCTGCTGGTCCCGCGCTCGTGGACCGAGGCGGTCGGGATCGACGACCACCTCTACCACTACGCCGCGGTCATCGGCGGCCTCGTCGCCGGGGTGATGGCCCTGGTCGGCATGTCGATCCTCGTCTACCGCCGGCGCACCGTCGGTCCGGTCTTCTCCGCGACCACACCGATGGACAAGGTGATGTACGCCTTCCTCGGCGCCGCCATCGTGCTGGGCATGTGGAACACCATCGCCGGGTCGATCTTCAGCCTGGGCGGGGAGTACAACTACCGGGAGGGCGTCTCGGTCTGGTACCGCTCGTTCCTCGCGTTCCAGCCCGACGCCGAGCTGATGGCCGAGGCGCCGATCGGCTTCCAGCTGCACGCGCTGGTCGCCTTCGGGCTGTTCGCGCTCTGGCCGTTCACCCGCCTGGTGCACGTGTTCTCCGCGCCCGTCGGTTACCTCACCCGTCCCTACGTCGTCTACCGCTCGCGCGACGACCGTCCACTGGGCAACGCCGCTCCGCGGCGGGGCTGGGACCGGGTGGGCTGAGGCGCATGTGCCACTACTGCGGGTGCCGGCAGATCCCGCTGATCCGCGACTACATCGCCGAGCACGAGCTCGTCCTCGACCTGGGCAACCGGGCGCTGGAGGAAGCCGGTCGGGGCGCGCTCGCCGACGCGCAGGCGACCGTCGCCGAGATGCGGGCCGAGCTGCGCACGCACTGGCAGGGGGAGGAGGAGGGCGTGTTCGCGCTGATGCGCAGCGACGAGCTCTACCGCGAGCACATCGACCCGCTGATCGCCGAGCACCGTGAGCTCGACGCCCTGCTGGCCAGGCTCGACATGACGACTCCGGTCGACCGGGCGCGCCTGCGCGACGAGGTGGACGAGCTGAAGGTGCACATCTCCAAGGAGGAGGACGGCATCTTCCCCGTCACCCTCGTCGAGTTCAACGGACCCGAGTGGGACCTCGCCATCGCAGCCTGGGAGCGGGCCCACCCCGGCCGCACCGTCACCGTCGACTGAGGCCCGGGAGGCCCCGATGCAGATCACGTCCCTGACCGCCCTCGCCACCGAGCAGCTCGAGGTGGCCCGCACGGCCAGTGCCGGCCGGTCGGCGGTCACCGTCCACGGCGGTCGCGAGCACGACCTGCGCCAGACCCTCATCGCGATGACCGCCGGCACCCGCCTCGGCGAGCACGAGTCGCCCGGCGAGGCCACGTTGCAGGTGCTCGAGGGCGAGGTGACGCTGCACGCCGGCGTCGAGGCCCACGACCTGCGGGCCGGCGAGCACGGCGTCATCCCGCCGCAGCGCCACGACCTCGTCGCGCGCACCGATGCGGTCGTGCTGCTCACGGTGGCCACCCGGGCCTGAGAGGCTGGGGCCATGACGGTCGGCCTGCTCCTCGCTGCGGGCGCCGGTGAGCGGTTCGGCGGACCGAAGGCGCTCGCCCGTGACGACGACGGCACCTCCTGGCTGCTGCGATCGGTGCAGGCGCTGCGCCCGTGCGCGGAGATCGTGGTGGTGCTGGGTGCCGAGGCCGAACGGGCGGCGGCGCTGCTGCCGATGTCGGTCGCACGGGTGCGGGCCGAGGACTGGGCCGAGGGGATGGGTGCCTCGCTGCGCGCCGGGCTGCAGGCCCTGGGGCCGACCGACCACGACGCCGCGCTCGTGTCGCTGGTTGACCTGCCCGACGTCGACGCGGCCGTGGTCGCCCGGCTCCTGGGCCACGACCCCGGTCGCGACGTCCTCGCCCGGGCGGCGTACGACGGGGTGCCGGGGCACCCGGTGCTGATCGGTCGCGACCATTGGGACGGGGTCGTCGCGACCGCCGTCGGCGACCGCGGCGCGCGCGACTACCTCGCCGCGCACGAGGTCGCGCTGGTCGAGTGCGGCGACCTCGCCACGGGCGCCGACGTCGACCAGAGGTGACCCAACGTCCGGCCAACGTGGTGGGTCGTAGCCTCTGAGGCATGGACTCCGCCGCTGACGTGGCCGCCCGGCTGGGCGCGACCGGATACCTCGCCGACGACGAGCTGGCCACGGTCGTGTTCCTCGCGGCTCGCATGCAGCGCCCGCTGCTGCTCGAGGGTGAGCCGGGCACCGGCAAGACCGCGCTCGCCGAGGCGCTCGCGCAGAGCCTGGAGCTGCCGCTGGTGCGGCTGCAGTGCTACGAGGGCATCGACGCCAGCCAGGCGCTCTACGACTGGGACTTCCCGCGCCAGATCCTCCACCTGCGGGCGCTCGAGGCGGCCGGGGACGTCGACTCCGACGAGGTCGACCGGGCCGACGACGAGTTCGAGGCGTTCCTGCTCGAGGTGTTGTCGACCTGGCAGGTGACCATCCCCGAGTTCGGCACCGTCACCGCGCCCGAACCCCCGCTGGTGGTGCTGACGTCCAACCGCACCCGCGAGCTCCACGACGCCCTCAAGCGCCGCTGCCTCTACCACTGGATCGACCACCCCGGCCTCGAGCGCGAGGTCGAGATCGTCCGGTCGCGGGCCCCGGAGGTCAGCGAGGCCCTGGCCCGGCAGGTGGTCGGGCTGGTCCAGCAGCTGCGCGCCCGCGACGACCTGCTGAAGCCGCCGGGGGTCGCGGAGACCCTCGACTGGGCCCGGGCGCTGACCTACCTCGGCACCGCCGAGCTCGACCTCGCCTCCGCCGCGGCGACCCTCGGTGCGCTGCTGAAGTACCGCGAGGACGCCGACCGGGTGCGCGCGGCGCTCGACCGGATGATGTCGCGATGATGAGCGGTGGACGCTCCCCCGACGAGGTGCTGCTCGGCTTCACCCGGGCGCTGCGGGCCGCCGGCGTGCCCGTCACCCCGGACCGCGCGCAAGGCTTCCTGACCGCCGTCGCGACGGTCGGCCTCGACGACCGGCAGGCGACCTACTGGGCCGGCCGCGCGACCCTGTGCGGCTCGCCCGACGACCTGGCCCGCTACGACCAGGTGTTCGCGGCGTGGTTCGACCCGCGCGACGGCCTGCCGCGGGCCCGACCGCGGGAGACCCCGCGCCCGGCCACGGCGCACCTGCTGCCCGACGCCGAGGGCGCCAGTGGCGAGGGCGACGGCGAGGAGGACGTGGTGCGTGCCGCGGCTTCTGCGTCAGAGGTGCTCCGCCACCGCGACGTGGCCACCCTGGACGCCGCGGAGAAGCGGCGTCTGGACGCGATGTTCGCGCGACTGTCGCTGCGCCCGCCCGGTCGTCGTACGGCACGGCACCGGAGGTGGCACCGCGGCCGGCTCGACGCGTCCCGCACCCTGCGGGCGTCCCTGCGACAGCTGGGCGAGCCTGCCGAGATCGCGTGGCGTCGCCGCGGCGTGCGGCCCCGGCGGGTGGTGCTCCTCGTCGACGTCAGCGGGTCGATGAGCGCGTACGCCGACGCGCTCCTGCGGCTCGCGCACCGCCTGACGCAGTGCGCGCGCGCCACCGGGGGCACCGTCGAGACCTTCACGGTCGGCACCCGGCTGACGCACGTCACCCGCGCGCTGCGCTCGCCCGACGCCGACCGCGCCATCGTCGCCGCCGGCGAGGTCGTGCCCGACTGGTCCGGTGGGACCCGGCTGGGGGAGACCCTGCGGGTCTTCCTCGACCGCTGGGGGCAGCGCGGGATGGCGCGCGGTGCGGTGGTGGTCGTCTTCAGCGACGGCTGGGAGCGCGGCGACGCCGAGCTGCTGGGCGAGCAGATGGCGCGGCTGCGGCGGGTCGCGCACCGCGTGATCTGGGTGAACCCGCACCGCGGCAAGGCGGGCTACGAGCCGCTCCAGGGCGGCGTGGTGGCGGCGTTGCCCCACTGCGACGACTTCCTCGCCGGCCACTCGCTGGCGACGTTCGCCGACCTGACGGAGGTGATCGCGCGTGCGTGACGTGCTGCCCGAGCTGATGGCGTGGTGGGAGGCCGGCGAGACCGTCGGGGTGGGCACCGTGGTCGCCACGTTCCGCTCCGCCCCGCGGCCGGCCGGCGCCTCGATGCTCGTCGGTCCCGACGAGACCGCGGTCGGCTCGGTGTCCGGCGGCTGCGTCGAGGGCGCGGTCTACGAGCTCGCCCAGTCGGTCGTCTCGACCGGTCAGCCCGTGCTCGAGAGGTACGGCGTCTCCGACGACGACGCCTTTGCGGTCGGGCTGACCTGCGGCGGCATCCTCGACGTGTTCGTGGAGCAGGTCTCGCGGGAGACCTTCCCCGAGCTCGGCGACGTCGCCGCCGACGTGGAGGCGGGCCGGCCCGTCGCGCTGGCGACGGTCATCGAGCACCCTGATGCGGCATGGGTCGGGCGACGCATGGTCGTCCGCCCGGAGGTGCCGGCCGAGGGCAGCCTGGGGTCCGACCGCGCGGACGCCGCGGTCCACGACGACGCCCTCGGGCTGCTCGCCGCCGGCTCCAACGCCACGCTCACCTACGGCCCCGACGGAGAGCGCCGCGGCGAGGGCATGCGGGTGTTCGTGTGGGGGTTCGCACCGAAGCCGCGGATGCTGGTGTTCGGGGCGATCGACTTCGCCGCCGCCGTGGCGAAGGTCGGCTCGTTCCTCGGCTACCACGTCACCGTGTGCGACGCGCGCCCGGTCTTCGCGACGACCTCGCGGTTCCCGGGTGCCGACGAGGTGGTGGTGGACTGGCCCCACCGCTACCTCCGGGCGGAGGTCGACGCCGGCCGGGTCGACCGCCGCACCGTGCTCGCCGTGCTCACCCACGACCCGAAGTTCGACGTGCCGCTGCTCGAGGTCGCGCTGCGGCTTCCCGACGACGTCCGCCCGGCCTACATCGGGGCGATGGGGTCGCGACGCACGCACCAGGAGCGCCTGGGCCGACTCGTCGAGGCCGGCCTGTCCACGGAGGAGCTGGCGCTGCTCTCCTCGCCCATCGGGCTCGACCTGGGTGCCCGGACGCCGGAGGAGACGGCGATCTCCATCGCTGCCGAGATCGTGGCGCGGCAGTGGGGCGGCTCCGGAGAACGGCTGGCCGCGACCGAGGGTCGGATCCACCACGACGACTGACCCGCCCCTCGGGGTGTGGTGGCGAGGAATTTGTCCCCGGCGAGGCTTCGTCTACGGTCTTTCGGATGATTTCCCCCGCCGCTTCGCCGCGTGACCGATCCCGGACGGTCGCGCTCCTCGTGACGACCCTTCTGCTGCTCCTCGCCGCCCTGACCCCCGTCGCCTCCGGCGCGGCGGTCCGCGACGACGCGCCGTCCCGGGAGCGGACCTCCGGGCCCGCCGGGCGCTTCCACGTGGCGACGCTCAACCTGCGCAAGGGCATGCGGGTGGCGGGGATGCGCCACGACATCGGTCGGGTGCTCGACGGCGGCGCCTCGGTGATCGGCTTCCAGGAGCGACTCTTCAGCCGGCCGGCGCTGCGCGCGTCGTTGCCGAAGTCGTGGACGCTCCTGATGCCGAGCGGGCCGACCGGCACGGACGACAACCCGATCGCGTTCGACAAGCGGGTCTGGGAGCTGCAGCGGACCTGGCCGGTGCTGCTCACCGGGAAGACGTGGCGGCGCCAGACCGGCCGGGTCGCCCACGACCAGTACGGCGTGGTGGCGGTGCTCCGGCACCGGGCGAGCGGCCACGTCATCCGGTCCGTGAGCTTCCACCTGCCCAACCACCTCCACAACCGCCGTACGGGTGGCCCCAACTACGCCAACCGCGGCGGCGTGCAGGCCATGTGGCGGATGGCCCACCGCATCCGCGCCCTGGGGCAGGCCGCCCCCGAGGGGCACCAGTTCGTCGCGATGTGTGACTGCAACGTCACGGCGGACCGGGACACGACCGACGCCCTCCTGAGGGGTCGGATCATCAAGCCGCTGGGCCTGAAGTCCAACTACGCCGTCAAGGGCCGCGGCCCGGGCTCGGGCATCGACTACGTGCTGGCCGAGCGCGGCGAGCCCTTCCGGATCAAGACCTACCGGTCCTACACCGACCTGGTCACCGACCATCCCGGCGTCGTCGGCACCTTCGTCCGTCGTCGCTGACTCCCGGCCTGCGGGGGACCTTGACGTGATTCCCCTGTTGCGAGCGTCACACCCGGGCTAGGTTGGCGGCGATCCCAGGGAACCCGTGGAGCCGCCATGACCAGCGACGACCTGCACGCGCGCCGCGTGGACGCGGTGCGCGCGTGGACCCGGTTCGTCGCCGACGGCGACGACCGGGCCGAGGCGGTGCGCCCCGAGATCCTCAGCAGCTGGCAGCTCTCCGGGGTCGTCTCGCCGACCGTCACCCAGGCGCCGCTCGACGACGAGGACGCCACGTTGGACTTCTGGAACGCCTCGCCCCTGCAGACCGCGGTGATGCGGGTGCAGGACGAGCTGCGCCGGACCGCCGAGGACGGTGACCTGGTCATCGCCGTCACCGACGAGCAGACCCGGATCCTGTGGACCTACGGCGGTCGGGTGATGCGTCGCAAGGCCGAGACCGTGAACTTCGTCCCGGGCGGGCGCTGGGACGAGCGCAGCGTCGGCACCAACGCACTGGCGATCGCCGGCCGGACCGCTGCGCCGTCGATGGTGTTCAGCGCGGAGCACTACGCCGAGGTCGTGCACAACTGGGTGTGCTGGGCCGCCCCGGTCTTCGACCCGGTGACGGGACGCTCCCTCGGGGTCATCGACCTGTCCACGACGTGGGACCGCACGCACCCGATCGGCCTGGCGACCGCGCGCGTGATGGCCCGCCTCATCGAGGGCGCCCTGCCCACCGACCGGCGCGGCGTGGTCGGTGGTGCCGAGGGGCCGGACGAGCCGGGCCTGGTCCTGACCCTGCTCGGCACGGCCGAGGTCTGGCTCGACGGACAGCGGCTGCTGCTCAACCGCCGCCAGACCGAGATCCTGGCGCTCCTCGCCCTGCACCCCGCGGGGCTGTCGGTCGAGCACCTCCACTCGCTCCTCTACGGCGACGCCGCGGTGACGACCTCGACGCTCAAGGCCGAGGTGTCGCACCTGCGGGCCGCCCTCGCCGGGCAGCTCTCCTCCCGGCCCTACCGGCTCACCCTGCCGGTCGCGACCGACGTCGAGGAGGTCCAGCGGCTGCTCCGACGCGGCGACGTGCGCGCGGCGGTGCAGGCCTACGGCGGTGACCTGCTGCCCGGCACCGAGTCGCCGGCGCTGGTCCAGATGGGCGACTACCTCGCGGTGAGCGTGCGCGAGGCCCTGCTCGCCCACCCCGATCCCGACGCGGTGCTGCGCTACAGCGACCTCGCTCCGTACGACACCGCGGTGGTCGAGGCGTGCCTCGCCGCGCTGTCCGTGCACCACCCGGTCGCCCCCCTGCTGAAGGGTCGGCTGGCCGCGGCGCGCTGACGGCACATTGTGGGGAAATCCCCGTTCGGGTGTGGCGCGCTCGGGCGCCCCCGCCCAATCCTGCCGGGACAGTGCTGCGCCGGGGAGGGTGCGGCCACGTCAGAGGAGTGAGTGCATGGTCAAGTCACGTCCCGCGGTGGTGGCCGCGGTGGCTGCCCTGTTCGGCGGGAGCCTGCTCGGCGTCCCCACCGCAGGGGCCGCCACCGCGCCCGAGCCGACCAAGGTGGCGAAGAAGCTCGTCTCGCCGCTCAGCATGGTCGTCGCGTCCGACGGCACCACCTACGTCAGCCAGAACTTCGCCGGCCTGCTCACCGCGATCGAGCCGGGGAAGAAGCCGCAGGTGGTCTACAAGGCCCCCAAGGGCACCGAGGTCGGTGCCCTGTCGGAGTCCGGCGGCGTCGTCCGCCTGGCGACCACCGCGGGCAAGAAGACCGCGCTGTGGACGATGCGTCCCGGCAGCGCCCCGAAGAAGCTCGCCAACCTGTGGAAGTACGAGAAGAACGAGAACCCCGACGCCGAGCAGGCCTACGGGTTCACCGACCTCGACGCGGCCTGCCTCGCGCAGATGCCGCCCGAGGTCCCCGGTGCCTACACCGGCATCAAGGAGTCGCACCCCTACGGCTCCGCGGTCCACCGCGGGACGACGTACGTCGCCGACGCGGCCGCCAACGCGGTCTTCGCCGTCGACGCGGACGGCGACCTCTCGACCGTGGCGGTGCTCCCGCCCGTGCCGGTGACGGTCACGGCCGAGGCCGCTGCCGCCAACAAGCTGCCGGCGTGCACCGTCGGCCACGCCTACAACTTCGAGCCGGTGCCGACCGACGTCGAGGTCGGCAAGGGCGGCTGGCTCTACGTCAGCCTGCTGCCCGGCGGTCCCGAGGACGGCAGCACCGGTGCCAACGGCATGGTCGTGAAGGTCAAGGCGAAGACCGGCAAGGTGCGCACCGTCGCCACCGGTCTCGCCGGTGCCACCGGCGTCGCGGTCGCGGACAACGGTGACGTCTACGTCGCCCAGCTGTTCGGCATGCAGGTCTCGCGGATCAAGCACGGCACCGACAGGCTCAAGACCTACGCCGAGGTCACGATGCCCGCCGCGGTCGAGTGGGCCGACGGCGACCTCCTGGTGTCCGCCAACGTCCTCTCCGACCCGCCCAAGGGGATGATCCTGAAGTACTGACGGCTCCAGTGAGCCAGCCTCCGGGCGTGCGGGGTCGGTCCAACCATCGACCAACCGTCGCGGCCTAGCGTCGGGCGAGAGTGATCCACCTCACACGCCCGGAGGCGCCACATGACGAAGATCGAACTCACCGTCGACGGGGCCGCGGTCTCCGACGACGTCGAGCCGCGGATGCTGCTGGTGCAGTACCTCCGCGAGAAGCTCGGCAAGACCGGCACCGTGATCGGCTGCGACACCTCGAACTGCGGGGCGTGCACCGTGCACCTCGACGGGACGAGCGTGAAGTCCTGCAACGTCCTCGCCGTGCAGGCCAACGGCCGCACGGTGACCACGATCGAGGGCCTTGCCGACACCGCCGAGGGTGAGCTGCACCCGGTCCAGGAGGCCTTCCGGGAGTGCCACGGCCTCCAGTGCGGCTTCTGCACGCCCGGGATGATCATGCAGGCCGTCGACCTGCTCGCGGAGAACCCGGACCCCACCGAGGAGGAGGTCCGGCTCGGCATGGAGGGCAACCTGTGCCGCTGCACGGGCTACCACAACATCGTCAAGAGCGTGCTCCACGCGGCGGGAGGTGCGAAGTGACCGCCACCCAGGACCGCCCGGCCGACGAGGCGAGCAGGGAGATCGGCAAGGACCGCCGCCGCAAGGAGGACCAGCGCCTGATCACCGGCCGCACGCGCTGGACCGACAACATCACCCTCCCGGGCATGCTCCACCTCGCGATGGTGCGCAGCCCCTTCGCCCACGCCACCATCACCTCCATCGACACCGCGGCCGCGAAGGCCTCGCCCAACGTGGTCGCGGTGCTGACCGGCAAGGACTTCGGCGAGGAGCTCGGCGTCAACATCAACGCCTGGCCGATCACGCCGGACCAGAAGACGCCGACGCACTCGCCGATGCCCTCCGACCGGGTCGCCTTCGCCGGCGAGATCGTGGCCGTCGTGGTGGCGCGCAGTGCCGCCGAGGCTCGCGACGCCGCCGAGCTCGTGGACGTCGACTACGACGAGCAGCCGGCCGTGCTGGGCATCAAGAAGGCGCTCGAGGACTCGGTGCTCGCCCATCCCGACCTGAGCACCAACAAGTCGGCGCTGTGGGTGTTCGACTCGGGCGAGGCCGGCACCGGCAGCGACGTCGAGGCCTCCATCGAGCAGGCCCGCTCCGACGGCATCCTCATCGAGCGCGAGTTCCGCCAGCAGCGGCTGATCCCGGCGTTCATGGAGCCGCGCAGCGTCGT
>CAZDAO010000048.1:0-10316 GCA_964503015.1 uncultured Nocardioides sp.
ACGGCGAAGGGGCCAAGGCGCTGCTTCTCCTCGCCAGCATCCAGGCTGGCAACCAGGTCCGCAGCGTCGATGAGCTCTACAAGGACATGGTGCTCGAGCGCCCCACGACCTTCGCGGCCGCCGACCGCGCGATCGAGCACTTCGACGACCTCGACACCGCCCACTCCGCGATGCGCACCGAGGAGCAGAAGCTCGAGCTCCTCACGCCTATCACCGACCTCCACGCCCGCAGGACCGCGGCCACGCGCCGGCTCGCGGAGCTCGACTCCTACGGCGTGACGCGCGAGGGCGACACGCCGCTGCGGATGTGGCTGCTGCGCACCCACCTCCGCCTGATCGAGTCGGCGGTGGTCGACAACCGCGGCCGACGCGCCGCGGCGAGCGACGAACTCGCGACGACCACGGCTGCGGAGCAGACCCACCTCGCCGACCTCGAGGCGGCCCGGGAGTCACACCGCGAGGCGGGCGGGTCGAGCCTGCAGTCGCTCGCGCTGTCGCTCGAGCAGGAGCAGGTGGTCCGCGAGCACAGGCTCGCGCGCCGGTCGGTGCTGCAGGAGCGGCTGCTGCCGCTCATCGACGCCACCGACGCCCACGCACCCGACATCGACGGGGCGCTGCTCTCGACCGAGTCGTTCGCGGTGCTGCAGCTGCACGCCCAGCAGTGGCTCGCGGGCTGGCAGCGCGACCAGGAGCGGATCCGGCGCGAGCGCGACGACGTCCTCCGCGGCCAGTTCCCGCTGAGCCAGCGCCAGGCCGAGCTGCGTCGCGAGCGCGCATCGCTGGAGAGCCGTGCCGGCCGGGTGCCGGCCCGGATGCACGAGCTGCGTGCCGAGGTCGCGCAGGCCAGCGGCCTCGACCCCGAGGAGCTGCCGTTCGTCGCCGAGCTGATCGACGTCGCGCCCGAGGAGGCGCGGTGGCGCACGGCGATCGAGACGGTGCTCGGCGCCAGCGCCCGGATGATGCTGGTGCCGCTGGACCGGCTCGAGACCTTCTCCGCCGCGATCGACGGTTTGCGGCTGCGCGGCCGGCTGACGTTCGAGGGGGTCGAGCTCGACCTGCCCGACCTCGGCCTCGGCGACCCGGAGCGGGTTGCCGGCAAGCTGGTCTTCCGCGACTCGCCCTTCGCCGGCTGGGTGCAGGCCCACCTCGAGGAGCCGTCCCGCAACGCCCTGTGCGTGGAGTCCGCCGACGGACTGTCGGGCCCGGGGTTCCGGGTCACCCTCGCCGGCCAGACGCGCAACGGGCGCCGAGGCACGCACGGTCGCAGCGACAGCCGCAGCATCATCGGCTTCTCCAGCGGCGAGGCGATCGCCGAGGTCGATGCCGAGCTCGACGAGGTGGAGCGACGGCTCGACGACGTCGGTGCGCAGGTGGCCCGCCTCGACCAGCAGGCGCGCGTGCTGGAGCAGCAGCGCGCCTCCTACGACGCCGTCGTCACCACCCGCTTCGACGATGTCGACGTCGACGGCAGCGACCGGCGCATCGCCGACCTCGAGCGTCGTCGCTCGGAGATCCTGGGGTCCGACGACGGGCTGCAGGCCCTGGAGGCGCAGATCACCGAGCTCACCGCGCGGCTGGAGGAGACCCGTCGCGCGCGCTTCGCGGTGGAGCAGCGACAGCGCGAGCTCAACGCCGCCCACCTCGAGCTCGTCGAGGCCGAGGACGAGGTCAAGGACCGTCTCCAGGCGATGGACGCCGCCGGGCTGGTCGTGCTCGACGAGGCGCAGGAGCAGGCGTTGGAGGCCGACTTCGCGGCCGCCGCGGCGCCGGCCGATCCCGGCGATCTCGAGCGCTTCGCCGAGACGTCGCAGCGGCTGGCCGTGCGTCTGCGCACCGCCGTCACCGACGCCGAGGCCGAGGTACGCCGGGTCGAGGACGACCTCGCCCAGGTGTTCCGGCTCTACAAGCTCCAGTGGGACTCCCCGAACCTCGGGGCCACCGCGGAGTCCTTTCCCGACTACGCCCGCATCCTGGAGGACATCCGCGGGGAGGGTCTGGCGGCGCGGCGCGCGGAGTGGCGCCGCCGGCTCACCGAGTGGAGCGGCCAGGACCTCGTCCCGCTGGTCGGCGCGATGGCGGCCTCGGTCGAGGAGATCGAGGACCGGCTCGAGCCGATCAACGCCATCCTGCGGCGCCTCGAGTTCGGCGCGTCCGGCGACCGGCTCCGGATCCGGCTGCGGCGGCTCGCACCCGCCCACGTCCAGACCTTCATGAAGGACCTCCGCGCCCTCTCCTCCGGCTCCACGGCCGAGCTGGGGGAGGAGGCGCTCGAGATGCGCTTCGCCGAGCTCAGTGCCTTCATGCGCCAGCTGCGCAGGCCGAGCCAGGTGGGTGACGCCGCGGCCTCCTTGACCGACCGCGAGCGCCTGCTCGACGTACGCCGCCACGTGGAGATCAGCGCCGAGCGCTACGACCACGCCACGGGTGAGCTCCGCGCGACCTACCGCACGCTGGGGGAGAAGAGCGGTGGCGAGAGCCAGGAGCTGGTCGCCTTCATCGTCGGCTCGGCGCTGCGCTTCCGGCTCGGCGACGAGATGCGGTCGCGCCCGCGCTTCGCCCCCGTCTTCCTCGACGAGGGCTTCGTGAAGGCCGACTCCGAGTTCGCCGGGCGGGCGGTGCAGGCGTGGCGCGGGCTCGGCTTCCAGCTCGTCGTGGGCGTCCCGCTCGACAAGGTCACCGGCCTGGAGCCGCACATGGACGAGCTGCTCGCCATCACCAAGAACGCCGAGACCCACCAGTCCTGGATCACGCCCATCACCGACGCGCGCTGCGCCGAGGAGGAGACAGCCGGGGCGACGACCCGTCCGGGCGCGACCGGCTGACGTCCCGCACGCTCACCCCGACGGGGCGAGCGCCCGGAGCTGGGCGAGCTCTGCCTGCAGGCCGGCGACCAGCGCCAGCGGGTCCGGCACCGCGGAGGCGTCCACCTTGAAACCGACGTGGACCTTGCCGGCATAGCCCACGATCGAGGTCGACAAGGTCTGGTCGGCCGACATCGGCGCCCACGCCCACATCCGCGAGATCGGCAGCCCGGCCAGGTGCAGGAGCCGGTCCGGCCCACGGACGCTCGTGGTGACCCCGGTGGCCTTGCGGGCGAAGAAGTCGGTGGCGTAGGTCCGCAGGCGCGGGTGCAGCAGGCCCATCCCCTCCAGCAGACCGTAGGTCAGCCAGGCCTCGGGGGAGTCCTTGATGGCGCGCATCCGGGCCGCTGTCTCCTCGAGCCGACCGAGCGGGCTGTCCACGCCGACCGGCAGGTCCAGCAGCACCAGCGCGAACTGGTTGCCGAGGTCCTCGGCGCGCAGCGCGGCCGAGCCGCGCAGGTCGACCGGCACCATCGTCGGCAGGTCGTCGACCATGGGGTCGGCGCCGTGGTCGAGCAGCCACCGGCGCAGCGCACCCGTCACCGCTGCCATGACGACGTCGGTGACCGTCGTCGCCGTCGCGTGACGCAGTCCGCGCAGGTCCGCCACGTCGAACGACGGCGCCCAGACCGTGCGCTTGGCGTGCTGCGGCGGGATCGACAGCGGGGACGCTGGACGCCGTGCGACGAGCAGGTGCTCGGCGACCATCGGGGCGGTCAGCAGCCGACGAGTGCCGGGCAGGGCGCGGAGCGCAGAGCGTACGACGTCTCCGATGCCCGCGGTCTCGCCGGCCGACTCCGGGACGACGTCCTCGTCGGCCAGCGCGAGGACGACCCGGAACAGGGCGGTGCCGTCGGCCAGCGCGTGGTGCAGGCGCGTGTAGACCGCGGTGCCACCGGCGTACCCGCGGACCAGCTCCACCTCCCAGGGCGGGTGTCGCCGGTCGAGGGCGCGCGACAGGGACGCCGCGAGGTGGTCGGCGAGGGCGGCGTCGTCGCCCGGCTCGGGCAGGTGCACCTCCTGGACGTGGCGGTCGAGGTCGAAGTCCGGGTCGTCCTCCCACCACTGGCCCGGCCACGGCAGCCAGGCGTGCTGCGCGCGCTGGCCGAAGCGCGGGAAGCGGTCGAGCACCCGCTCGCGCAGGAGCTCGACGTACGTCTCGCGGTCGAGCTCGCCGTCGACGACCATGAGCCCTTCGACCACCATCAGGTTGTCCGGCTGGTCCATCGCCAACCAGACGTCGTCGACGGGTCGGACGGGGCGACGCGCACCTGCCATGCCGCCATGCTCCCCGGCGCCGCTGCGGGCCCGACAGGGTCGTTGGTCACCCCGATCCGGGGACCACCGGCCTCGCCCCTGCGACACCGCGAGCGGGAGACTGGTGGTCAGGAGGAAAGTCTGATGGAGCGCCTGACCCCGCTGTCCTACGCGTTCCTCGCTGCCGAGGACGTCGACCCGACGGCGTGCCTGGTGATCGGGTCGCTGGCCGTGCTCGACGGGCCGCCGCCGCGCGTCGAGGAGCTGCGCCGGGTCGTCGCCGCCCGGCTGCCGGCGGTGCCGCGCTACCAGGAGCGGGTCGTGCCGGGTCGGTGGGGGTTGCGCGGGCCCGCGTGGCAGCCCGCCCCCGACGTCGACCTGCGCCGGCACGTGCGGGCGCGGCGCGTCCCCGCACCGGGCGGCCGGGCGGAGGTCGCTGCGCTGGTGGCCGAAGCCATGGCCGAGCGGATGGATCGCGACCGGCCGCTCTGGGACGTCACGGTGTGCCGGGGTCTCGCCGACGGCCGTTGGGGGCTGCTCTCGCGCGTGCACCACGCCCTGGCGGACGGGGTGTCCGGCACCGGCCTCTACCGCGTGGTGTTCGACTCCGAGGCTCCGGCGGACGAGCCGCCGCCCACCCCGCCCGGGACCGCGCCCGGTGTGTCCGGGCGCGGTCTCGTGGCCGCGGCCCGAGGTGCCGTCGCGCTGGGCGCGGCCCTGCTGCCCGTGGCGCGCGAGGGGCTGCTCGGTCCCCTGGACGGGAGCCGGCGCTACGCGTGGGCCGAGGTCGGGATCGCCGAGACCGCGGCCGTGCGGCACGAGCTCGGCGTGACGGTGAACGACCTGGCGCTCGCCGCCATCAGCGGCGGCCTCCGCGAGCTGCTCCTCGACCGGGGGCACCAGCCCGACCCGCACGCGCTGCGCTCCCTGCTGCCCGTGTCCTCCCGCGCTCCGGGCACCGCCGGGGTGCCGGGCAACGAGGTGACGCTGATGCTGTCGATGCTGCCGGTCGAGCTCGACGACCCGGTCGAGCGCGTGCTCGAGGTGCACGAGCGGGTCGCCGCCCTGCGGCGCGCCCACGAGCCCGAGGCGGGCGTGCTGCTGCAGGCGCTGGCCGGCCTGCTGCCCTTCCCGGTCCTGGACCGTGGCCTGCGGTGGGGGCTGCGCCTGCCCCAGCAGCAGATCTCGACGGTCACGACCAACGTGCCCGGCCCCCGCACCCAGCTGACCTGCCTCGGCCGCCCCGTCCGCCACCTGCTGCCGGTCGTGCCCATCGCGGACCGGGTGCGGCTGGGCTTCGCGATGCTCAGCTACGGCGACCGCCTGGCGTTCGGCATCACCGCCGACGCGAGCAGCGCACCCGACCTCGACGACCTGGCGACGAACGTCGCCGACGCCTGGCATGCGCTGCTCGCGGCCGCGGGGACCCGTCAGCTCAGGTAGATGAAGCCGCCGGACTGCACGCTGCACACGCCGTAGAGGGTCATCGGACGGTTGCAGGCGTAGTCCTGGGGCTGGTCGAGCCAGACGTTGAAGCGTCCGAGGAACTGGTTGCCGCTGTAGAAGGAGACCGCCAGCTCGGCGGCGAGGTAGCCACCGCCGTTGATGAAGGCAGGGAGCTGGACCGAGCCGCCCCAGCCGTTGCCGGTCAGGACGACGGCGTTCTGGCCCGCGGGGATGGTCCCGGCGAGGCTGCCGGACCGACTGCCCAGGTACCACGAGGACCCGGTCCAGCCGTAGACCCGGTACTCGTAGACCACGGTCTGCGCACCGGTGGTGAGCGGCGAGCGCCGCACGTGCGCCAGCTGGAAGTCGATCGTGGGCCGCAGCCCGGCGTAGCTGGCCCAGCCGATGGCCTGTGGGCTGCGGGTCAGGGCACCCGGACTGCCCTGCCAGACCGTGTAGCGGGAGATGGCCGCTGCGTGGGGCGCGTTCAGACCGATCAGGGCGGCCGTGGTGCAGACGAGTGCGATGACGCGGGCCAGGGTGGTACGCCGGCGCGGGGCGCTGGACCGAGTGGTGCGGCGGACGATGGTGGCGGTGTTCATGACTGCTCCTTCGGGTTCGGGTGACCTCGGGTGGGCGATGCGACGAGGGTGTCGCTGCCCGCTTACCGCCCGCTTACCGCGCGCCTGCAGCCCGCCCGCCGTGGGGTCCGCGCCGGACGAAGTGCCCGAACAGGGGTGACCTTCTCCGGTGTCGCGGCCCCGGGGCCGGGGCGCACGATGGAGGTGTGAGTGGGAAGGAGGTGTGGTCGATGAAGCTCAAGATGAAGGATCTCGTGGCGACCGTGCTCGTCGCAGCCATCGCGGTGCCCTACGTGGGCTACCTGATCGACGGCGAGATGCCGTTCGTGGAGGACGCGCGTGGGATGTCCGCAGTCGGGCTGGTGCTCGGTACCGCGGCGTACCTCGTGTTCGAGCGTGGAGACTCGTTCGACGCGGTGGACAAGGCGGAGGCCGGGCTCGCGCTCGTCACGCTGGCCCTCGGGCTGGTAGCGCTGGCAGCGGCTGAGACAGCCGCGGCGGAGGTGCTCCTGGCTGTCTTCATGGGCGCCATCCTCGTGGTGTGGGCCGTCAAGCTGGCGGACCACGCGGGTGTGCTGCCGATGGCCCAGCACCCGACCGGCACGGCCTGAGCCCCCGCCGGCAGACCGCCACAGGCCCGGTGGGTGGGCCCACGGGTCGCCCACCGGGTCGTCTGCCGCTGCTCCATCACATCTCCCGCCGCGTCCGTTGCCGGTGGGCTCGGTCGGCGCGGCCGATGAGCCAGGCGCCGGCCGCGGCACACCCGGCGAGCAGCGCGAAGGTGACGTCGTAGGAGCCGAGGAGCGCCGCCAGCAGTGCGCCGACCCACGGCGCGAACGCCGAGACGACGGTGATGGCCCCGGTGAGGATGCCGTTGCGGTGCCCGATGTCGCGCACGCCCCACCTGTCCACCACCGCGGTGGCCTGGATGAGCGTGAAGATGCCGCGCACCGTGCCCGAGGCGAACGTCAGCACGCACACCACCACCAACGGCGACTGCCACACCGCGAGCGCGCCGGTCGTCGCCACGACACCGCTGACGGCCAGCTGCGCACGAGACGTGGGTCCGAGGCGGCTGACCACCGGGCCGTAGAAGAGCCGGCCGACCACCTGACCGACACCACCCACGCCCAGGGCGGTTGCTGCCTCCCCGGTGGTGAGGCCGTTGGTGGTGAGCAGCGGCACGAGGTTGATGACCACGGCGTGGACCGCGAACCCGGCCATCGCCATCGCGACGAGGAGGAGCGCGAACGTGCGGGTGTCGAAGTCCTTCGCCACGTGAGGTCCGTCGTGCTCGTCGTCCGGCCCCGGTGACGCGGCGTGTGGCCGCGAGCTGGTCGACGTCCACCGCGGCCTGAGCCCCCAGGCGTGCAACGGCACCGTCACCAGCAGCACCGCCGCCAGCACCAGGTAGGCGTCCCGCCAGCCCAGGTGTCCGAGCAGGAGCGCGGTCAACGGGGCGAACACGGTCGAGGCCAGGCCGGCGACCAGGGTGATGGCCGTCAGCGACCGCACCCGGCGACGCGCGTCGCCACCGCTCCAGCCGGTCACCGCGGCGAACGCAGGCGCGTACAGGGTCGCGGACATCGCGGCGCCGACGAGCACCCACGCGGCGAAGAACGACGCCAGCGTCGGGGCGAGAGCCAGCGCGACCACGGACAGCACAGCCAGCGCCGAACCCCCGGTCATCACCGTGCGCGGCCCGACGCGGTCGATGCGCCGACCCACCCAGATGCCGCCCCCACCGGAGACCACGAGCGCGAGCGTGAACGCGGCGACCAGCCACACCATCGGCCAGCCCTCGTCTGCGCTGATGCTGCTGGCCAGGACCGGGAACGCGTAGAAGAGCACGCCCCAGCTCACGATCTCGGTGGTGCACAGCACCGCCACGGCACGGGACAGCCCCGGAACCGAATCTTCCGCAGTGGTTCCGGGGCTGGTTCCGGCCGGGCGGCCTTCAGTCATCCGCAGCAGCCACCGCTGGTGCCGACCAGTGCGAGCGCGCGCGGGTCGTCGAACGCGCCGGCGCCGTTGCAGACGCCCGTCTCGGGGAGGACGAGGTCGACCCGGTCGGCTGCCTCCAGGTCGCCGTCCAGGGCCGCCACCACCGACCGGACCTGCTCGTAGCCGGTCATCGCCAGGAACGACGGCGCGCGGCCGTAGGACTTCATGCCGACCAGGAACAGTCCCTGCTCGGGCTGCGCGAGCTCCCGGTGCCCATGCGGCTGGACATCGCCACAGCTGTGGTGGTCGGGGTGGATCTGGTCGGCGAGGATGCGCGCGGACCCGAGCGCCGGGTCGAGGTCCAGGCGGACCTCGGACAGGAAGGAGAAGTCGGGCCGGAAGCCGGTGACGACGATGACCTCGTCGACATCGCTCACCTGCTGGCCGTCGACCGAGCCGATCGTCAGCCGGCCGTCGTCCTGGGCCTCGACCGACACGGTGCGGAACCGGGTGACGTTCGTGACCAGCCCGCTGGCGGCTGCCGCCTTCGCGTCCTGGCCGAGCCGGCCCCGCTGCTCGAGCTGGTCGTTGTCGCCGCCACCGAACGCGTCGCCCACCGAAGGACGGCGCAGCAGCCACGACACCCGCGTGCTCGCGTCCTGGCGGGCGAGCCGGGCGAGGCCGATGAGGACCCCCTGGGCGGAGGCACCCTTGCCGGCGACCGCCACGTGCTTCCCGGCGTAGCGTGCGGCGACGGACGGGTCGCGGAGGTCGGGGATGCCGTAGGTGATCCTGGCGGCGTTCTCCGTCTCGCCCAGGGCGGGAAGGCCGTCGGCGCCGAGCGGGTTGGGCGTGGTCCAGGTGCCGGAGGCGTCGACGACCGCGCTCGCGAGCAGGCGCTCCCGTCCTGCGGGGCCGTCGACGTGGACAGCGAACGGGTCTCCCTCACGCCCGGAGTCGACCAGCAGGTCCCGGCCGGCGCGGCTCACCCCCACCACACGGGTGCCGTAGCGCACCGCGCCCCCGGCCAGGCCGTCCAGCAGCGCGGCCAGCGGGTGCAGGTACGCCGCGCTCCACTCGCCGCCGGTCGGGTAGGCCGTGTCGTCGGGTGCCGTCCAGGTGCCGGAGGCGTCGAGGAGCCGGCGCGCGGCGGGGTCGATGAGCTCGGACCACGACGAGAACAGCCGCACGTGGGACCACTCACCGACCGCGGCACCGGCCTCGGCGCCGGCCTCGAGGACCACGAAGGGCATGCCACGCTCCGCGGCGTTCGCCGCGGCGGCCAGGCCGATGGGGCCTGCGCCGATGACGGCGAGCGGCAGAGGGGCGGGGGACGGACTGGCTGAGGTGCTCACGACTTCTCCTGAAAGCATTGACGATGGTCGATACTCTGGGACAGTATCGACCACGTTCGATGAACGCAAGGGTTTCATCGACAATCTTCGATGTAAGGTGGGGGACGTGACCAGCACAGCACAGCACGAGACCGTCGAGACGCCCGAGCGTGCCGCCCCCGCCTCGGCGGCCGGGTGTGACGACGCCGCCTGTGC
Organism: uncultured Nocardioides sp.; assembly: GCA_964503015.1. Lineage (GTDB taxonomy): Bacteria > Actinomycetota > Actinomycetes > Propionibacteriales > Nocardioidaceae > Nocardioides. The sequence continues at coordinate 9,640 of CAZDAO010000048.1, forward strand.
CCCCACCGACGTCACGCCCGTGCTCGGGCGCGACGAGGCCGAGACCTTCGCCGGCTGGTTCTCGACCTTGTCCGACCCCACGCGGGTGCGACTGCTCCATGCCGTGTCGACGGCCCCGGCCGGGCGCATCCGCATCGGCGACCTGGCTCTCGAGCTCGGCATCGGTCAGCCCACCGTCACCCACCACGTGCAGAAGCTCGCCGAGGTGGGGTTCCTCAACGTCGACCGGGTCGGCACCAGCAAGCACGTCTCGGTCAACCCTGCCTGCTGCACCGGCCTGCCGCACGCCGCCGACGTCGTGATGGGCACCCTCGCCGCGCGGCCGTGCTGCCCCGAGGACCTCCCGGTCGACGTGACCACGCGGGCGATGACGGACGACGACCTTCCCCTTGTGCGCGACATCTACGCCGAGGGCATCGCCACGCGCAACGCCACCTTCGAGACCGAGGTCCCCGACCTGGCCACGTTGGCGACGAAGTGGCTCCCCGGGCACCGGTGGGTCGCCGAGGCCGAGGTCGACGGCACCACCCGGGTCGTCGGCTGGACGGCCATCAGCCCCGTGTCGGAGCGAGCCTGCTACGCCGGGGTGGGGGAGTCCTCGGTCTACGTCACCGAGGCCGCGCGTGGCCGCGGGGTCGGCAAGGCGCTGCTGTGGCGGCAGGTCAACGAGGCCGACG
>CAZDAO010000048.1:10416-14453 GCA_964503015.1 uncultured Nocardioides sp.
GTGCGTGGGGGGCGGGGGAAGAAGCGGCGCGCCCAGAGGCTGACGTAGACGAGGCCCACGAGGACGGGCACTTCGATGAGCGGTCCGACGACTCCCGCGAGCGCCTGGCCGGAGGTGACACCGAAGACGCCGATGGCAACGGCGATGGCGAGCTCGAAGTTGTTGCCGGCAGCGGTGAACGACACGGCCGTGGCGCGCGGGTAGTCGAACCCGAGCGCCTTGGTGAGCAGCATCGAGCCGCCCCACATCAGGAAGAAGTACGCCAGGAGCGGGAGCGCGATGCGGGCGACGTCGAGTGGCTGGTTGGTGATGGTGTCGCCCTGCAGTGCGAAGAGCAGCACGATGGTGAACAGCAGGCCGTACAGCGCGGTCGGGCCGATGAAGGGCAGGAAGGTCTCCTCGTACCACTGGCGTCCCTTGGCCCGCTCCCCGAACGTCCGGGTGAGGAATCCGGCGAGGAGCGGGATGCCGAGGAAGACGAGGACGGACTTCGCGATGGCCCACATGGACACATCGAGGTCGGTCTGGTCGAGGCCGAGCCAGCCGGGCAGGACCTGCAGGTAGAAGTAGCCCAGGACCGCGAACGCCAGGATCTGGAAGACCGCGTTGAGGGCGACCAGGATGGCAGCCGCCTCCCGGTCACCGCAGGCCAGGTCGTTCCAGATCAGGACCATCGCGATGCACCGTGCGAGGCCGACGATGATGAGGCCGGTGCGGTACTCGGGGAGGTCGGGCAGCATCAGCCACGCCAGCGCGAACATCAGCGCGGGCCCGAGCACCCAGTTCAAGACGATGGACGTGGCGAGCATGCGCCGGTCGCCGGTGACGTGACCCAGCTCGTCGTAGCGGACCTTGGCCAGCACCGGGTACATCATGATGAGCAGGCCGACGGCGATGGGGAGCGAGACCGACCCCACCTCGACCGAGGCCAGGGCGTCGTCGAGGCCGGGGACGAGCCGGCCGAGCAGGAGCCCGCCGACCATCGCGACACCGATCCAGACCGGGAGGAACCGGTCGAGGGTGGACAGCCGGTGAAGGACGTCGTCCTCCTCGAGCCGCGCGCGGGAGGCGCTGTCGTTGGGCGTGTCAGGGGTGGTGTGCGTCATGCGTCCTCACGCCGGCTGTTGTTCGGTGGTCATGACAGGGCTCCTAGGACGCGTCGACGTCGAGCTGGGGGGAGAGGCGGGGCGCCAGGTCGGCGACCCGGCCGGCGATGTCGTCGTACGCGGCATCGAAGGCCGCATCTGTGCCGGCGGCCACGGGGTCGGGGACCGACCAGTGGCTCACGCCCGCGAGACGGACCCGGGTCCTTCGCTCATCGGCGTACGCCTCCTCGTGGGCGGCGTCGCACACCGTCACGACGTAGTCGCCGTCACGGAGCAGGCCGTCGAGGGACTGCGGTCGATCCTGGACCAGGCGCAGTCCGTGCCGGCGCGCCGCGTCCACCGCACCGGGCGCGATGGCCGGGCCGGGGTGTGTGCCACCGGACGTGACGGGGATGTCGCTGGCCTTGCGCCACAGCGCCGCCGCGAGCTGCGACCGCGCGGAGTTGGCCGTGCACACGAAGACCACCCGGTCGGCCGTGGCTCCCCGGGCCTGCGAGGTGGAGGGCAGCAAGCCGGCCAGGCTGTCGCGGTGCAGCCGCAGGTAGGTGCGGCGCTTGTCCGCGTGCGAGCGGTGGCGCGACACGATGCCGGCCTCCTCGAGCACCTTGAGGTGGTGGGCCAGCAGGTTCGACGGCAAACCCAGCTCGTCACGCAGCTCCCCGGGCGATGCGTCGCCGGCGTCCAGGACGTCCACGATGTGCAGCCGGGCGGGGTCGGCCACGGCCGCGAGGGCGACCACCCGGGCTCCGAAGTCCATCCCACATCCATTCGCTCAACGGAGATTGAGTCAATAATGAGTGACGGAACGCCGACCGCGCAAGTTCTGGGCGCCTACTGCCCCACCCGGCCGTCGATGCACTCGCGCAGCAGGTCGACGTGGCCGCAGTGGCGCGCGTACTCCTCCACCAGTGACATCAGCACCTCGCGCACCTCTTCGCCATCCGCGAGAACCCGGTCCAGGTCGGCGATGGCGGCGATGGCCGCGTCGGTCGCGGACTGCTCTCGCGCGAGGGTCTCGAAGGCCTCCTCGACCATCGCCGGGTCGGCGACTGCGCCATCGAAGGCGGCGGTGGTGCTGCCGTGGATCCTGGGCAGGTCCTCACCCGTGAGGTCCCGGCGGACGTTGCGCTCGTCCTCGGCGAGGTGACGCACCATGCCGAGGAGCGACATCGTGGACGGCGGCACGGGACGGCGGGCGAGCTGGTCGGCGTCGAGCCCCTCGCACTTCATGTCGATCGTCAGGCGCACGTTGCGCAGGAAGTCCTGCGCCAGGGGCAGCTCGCCCCGTGGTCCCGGTGCCTCGTTGTTGCGTGGATCCTTGTCCGGCTCGACCCACATGTCGCCGTAGACGGTGTCCTCGGTCCATCGCTGCAGCGGACTGCCCATGCGGGGAGCCTCCGTCGACGGGCGCCCGGGTCGCAACCGATTTGCCCGAGGGATGATCCGGTCGCCCTCGACTCAGGCGGCGAAGAGGAGGTACAGGCCGCCCACGGTGAAGCCGACCATCGCCACGAGCAGGGGCAGCTGACCGGTGAGCTGGTGCCGCCGGGGCAGGAGCTTGATCGCGCGGTCGTGGGCGGCGACCACGCCGACCACGTGGCCGAGTGTCACGGCGACGACCTTGGTGACCGCCACGAAGGTGGGATGCGAGGAGAGCCAGTAGTTGACGGCCAGGTCAGCCGTGCCGAGGTAGTCGTCGCCGCGGGTGAACGGGTCGCTGAGCTGGATGATCGTCAGCTGGCCGTACTCGACGAGGTAGGTCAGGTAGTGGGCCACGATGTAGCCGACGATGATCGGCACGATCGAGTGGGCGAACAGGTCGGGCAGCGCCCGTCGCGGCGTGTCGCTGGTGACGCCGGTGGCCATCGTGGCGATCGTCAGGATGAGCGCGACCCCGACCGAGAACCCGATCAGCGCGGCAGTGTCGGGCAGGACCCGTGATGCCGACAGCGACTGCACGAGCTTGAGCCACGGCGTGGACTCGCGGAACGAGTCGAACGCCGTGCTCCCGAACAGCACACCCACCACGGCGACGAGGCCCGGGCGCGCGACCAGGGTGTCGAGGTTCGCGAGCGGGCTGCGCAGCACGAGTCGCCCCTCGCGGCGACCCCAGATCGAGAGCTTGGCGACCAGCGAGGAGTAGACCTCGAACGGGTCGGCGCGGGCGAGGAACGTCGTACCCCACACGGCGGAGCCGATGAGCATGATGCCGAGGTACGCCGCACACCACAGGCGCACCGGCCCCAGCGACGTCGAGCTCGGGTACACCAGCTCGAGCCACACGAAGGCGAAGAGCCCCAGCGCCGCGGGCCAGTAGCCGAGGCGCTCGGGATAGGGGCGCAGCCCCTCGCCCTCGGGCACTCCCGAGATCCTGGCGAAGAGCAGGCTGATGGTGCGCGCGGGGCTGATCGCCTTGAAGAACGGGCCGAGCAGCAGCGACGCCGGCACCAGCCCGACCCACAGAAGTACGTAGAAGGTCCCGAGGAACGGGTTGCCCACGACGTCCTTGCCGAAGACGGCCGCCATGGCGACGTAGAGGAAGGCCACCATGCCGAGCACCCGGGCGGTGATCGCGAGCGCCCGCGAGGAGGCCAGCCGGTCGAGCCACTCGGGAGCGGGCCGGCCGCTGGTCGCGGGGTCGTAGCGCGGCTCGCGCCACGCGACGGCGAGGACCGTGAAGGAGATGACCAGGGCGGCCACGGCGCCGGCGATCGCCAGCTCCGACGGGATCGGCAGGTCCTTGGCACCGCCGAGGCCATGAGCCCTGATCGCTCCGCCCAGCTGCAGATCCACTACTCGCGCTCCGCCGCTCGACCGCGTGTGGGCGAGAGCGCATCCGGATCAAGCACGTGGGTCGTGCCGACCGGGCCGCAGTGAGTCAGGTGCATGGTCAAACCCTGCCATGCCGCCCCCCGCCGTCTCGGCACGGGC
>CAZDAO010000049.1:0-14386 GCA_964503015.1 uncultured Nocardioides sp.
TGCTCGCCGCCCTGCAGTACTGCTTCGACATGATCCGCGCCTCCACGGGGGAGGAGTGGGAGCTCGCGACGCTGCCGAAGGAGGAGAAGGCGGTCTACGACATGCTGTGCCGCGCCGACTCGATCGGGGTGTTCCAGGTCGAGAGCCGCGCCCAGATCGGCACGCTGCCGCGGTTGCGCCCACGCGAGTTCTACGACCTCGCGATCGAGATCGCGCTCATCCGTCCCGGCCCCATTCAGGGCGGCGCGGTGCACCCCTACGTCCGCCGCGCGACGGGCCAGGAGCCGGTGACCTACGACCACCCCGAGCTGGTGCCCGTGCTCGAGCGCACCAAGGGCGTGCCGCTGTTCCAGGAGCAGCTGATGGCGATGGCGGTGACGCTCGGCGACTGCAGCCGCGACGACGCCGACCTGCTGCGCCGGGCGATGGGCTCCAAGCGCGGTGTGGAGCGCATCGAGTCGGTCAAGCAGAAGCTCTACGCCGGCATGGAGAAGCGCGGCATCACCGGCGACCTCGCCGACTCGATCTACGTCAAGATCCTGTCCTTCGCCAACTTCGGCTTCGCCGAGTCGCACGCCCTGTCGTTCGCGCTGCTGGTCTACGCGTCGTCGTGGTTCAAGCTGCACTACCCCGCTGCGTTCCTCGCCGGGCTGCTGCGCAACCAGCCGATGGGGTTCTACTCCCCGCAGTCGCTCGTCGGCGACGCCCGGCGCCACGGCGTCGACGTACGCCGCCCCGACGTGACCTGCTCCTCGGCTCAGGCCGACCTGGAGGCGGTCGGACCCGGCCCGGTGGCCGCGACCGGGCTCGAGGAGTGCTGCCAGCCGCGCTTCGAGCGGGTCGAGTGGGTGCCCGGCACGCCCGACCCGGTGCCGGCGCACCGGCGCGACGGCGCCCTCGCCGTACGCCTGGGGCTCGACTCCGTGCGCGGCATCGGGCTCGACGTGGCGCGGCGCATCGTGGCTGCCCGCGACGAGGCCCCGTTCACCGGCGTCACCGACCTGTCCCGCCGCGCCGACCTGACCTCCGCCCAGCTCGAGGCGCTGGCCACCGCCGGGGCCTTCGACGCGTGGGGGCTCGAGCGCCGGGAGGCGTTGTGGGCCGCCGGGTTCGCCGAGGGTTCGGGGCACCTCGCCGGGACGACCCCCGCGCCCGCGGCGCCGACCCTGCCGGGGATGAGTGAGCCGGAGAGCACCCTCGCCGACCTCTGGGCCACCGGGGTGTCCCCGGAGCGACACCCCGTGGAGCACCTGCGCGAGGACCTGCGCCGGGCCGGGGTCCGCTCCATCGCCGAGCTCGCGACGACCGAGTCGGGGCGCCGCGTGCACGTCGGTGGTCTGGTGACCCATCGGCAGCGCCCGGGCACCGCGATGGGGGTCACCTTCCTCAACCTCGAGGACGAGACGGGCATGCTCAACGTGGTGTGCTCGGTCGGCGTGATGAAGGCGCACCGACAGGCCGCCCGCAACCGGGTCGCCGTGGTCGTCCGGGGGCGACTGGAGCGCAACGAGGGCGTCACCAACCTGATCGCCGACCGGGTCGAGCCGATCGACGTCGTGGTGCCGGGCGCGGGGGCCGTGCTCCAGGCCAGGGCGTCCTCGCGCGACTTCCGCTGAGGCCGGACGGCACCTACCCCGCCCGGGGTACGTCCGTGCAGGGCGCACCCCGACCGGCGTCATGCGCGCACACTCCGGAGATGGCGCACGTGGGGCACGTCGAGGGGTGGGCGGCCGCCGAGCGCCGGCCGCCGTCGCAGCGGTCGGCGTGGTTCGCGTTCGCGCTCGCGGTCGGCTGCGTGGCGGCGTACGCCGTCTCGCTCCTGCTCCCCTACTACGCCAACGGCCTGCAGGGCTCCTCGATGGAGGAGCTGTGGGCGCGGGACCTGTCGGAGCAGTGGCCCTACCCGACCGCGCTCGGCGGACCGATCGGCCTGGCGGGGATCTTCGCGATCTCGGTCGGCCCGTTCCTCGCGGGCGGCTCGCTCTGGTGGTCGGCCCGCGTCCTCTGGGTCTACCGCGGCGAGCTGTCCCGACGCGTCCGCTGGCTGGTCGTGGCGACCCTGGCTGTCTCCGCCGCCGTCCTGGCGTGGTTGCCGACCCCGCTCGCCGGTCAGCTCTTCAACTGGTTCATGGACTGACCGGTGTCGTCCCGCCGGCTCGTCACCGAGCCAGGTCGGCGCCGAACACCAGCGCGGGACCGCCGAGCTTGTGGACCTCTCGCTCGAGCGTGAGGCCGATCTTCGTCGCGACCCGACGGGAGGCCGCGTTGGCCGGACGGATGATCGCGACGAGGTGCTCGATGCCGGCGGCTGCGGCCGCGGCCTTCACCGCGGTGGCCGCCTCGGTGGCGTACCCCTGGCCCTGGAGGGACGACTGCACGTGCCAGCCGACCTCGACGCACCACTCGCCCTCGACCTCCTGCAGGGTCAGGCCGCAGTCACCCACGAAGCCGCCGTCGTGGGTCTCGATCACCCAGAGCCCGAATCCGTGCTCCTCGTAGTTGCGTCGGGTCCACTCGATCCAGCCGGACGGGCCGCGGGAGCCCCCGATGTCCAGCGTGGCGACGTCGCCGAGGTCTGCCTCGGTCATCGGGCGGAACCGCAGACGTGCCGTCGGTGAGGGGAGCACGTCAGCACCCTACGTGGGGCCGGCCACCGGCGCGGTTCGCGGACGCGCGGTGCCGGGATGGGCGCCCACGCCCCCGCATTTTCGAAATGGAAAACGTTATCGACAACGATTGACACGCTCACTGCCCGGCAGCGAGGGTCGTACGTGTGACCCACGTCATACCGGGACGTGGGCGGAGAGGAACGGTCGAGATGCGGAAGCAACTACGCGGCGCAGCACTGGCCCTCACCGTCGCGGGGCTCTCGCTCACGGCGGCGGCGTGCGGCGGCGACGACGACTCCCAGGCGGGCGGGGACGACAAGACCATCACGTGGTGGCACAACTCGAACAACGAGCCCGGCAAGGGCTTCTACGAGCAGGTGGCCGCCGACTTCGAGGCCGACAACCCCGGCATCACCGTCGAGGTGACCGCCATGGCCCACGAGGACATGGTCGACAAGCTCACCGCCGCGTTCCAGAGCGGCGACATGCCTGACGTCTACATGGAGCGCGGCGGCGGCGAGCTCGCGGCCCACGTGGACGCCGGCCTGACGCGCGACCTCACCGCCGACGCGGCCGACGTGATCGAGTCCATCGGCGGCTCGGTGGCCGGGTGGCAGGTCGACGACCGGACCTACGGGCTGCCGTTCTCCCTGGGGGTGGTCGGGGTCTGGTACAACACCGACGACTTCGAGGAGGCGGGCGTGACTCCGCCGACCACGATGCAGGAGTGGCAGGACGTCAACGCCTCGCTCCAGGACGCCGGCATCACTCCCCTGTCGCTGGGCGCCGGCGACAAGTGGCCGGCCGCCCACTACTGGTACTACGCCGCGGTCCGGTCGTGCTCCGAGGACGTGCTGAAGCAGGCGACCGCCGACCTCGACTTCTCCGACGAGTGCTTCGTGCAGGCCGGCGAGGTGGTGCAGGACTTCGTGGAGACCGAGCCGTTCAACAAGGGCTTCCTGGCCACCCCCGCCCAGGAGGGCGCGACCTCCGCCTCGGGCCTGCTCGCCACCGGCAAGGTGGCGAGCGAGCTGCAGGGCCACTGGGAGCCCGGCGTCATGCAGGGCCTCACCGACGACGGCGAAGGACTCGGCGACAAGACCGGCTGGTTCCCGTTCCCGGCCGTCGAGGGCGGCGCGGGCGACCCGGCCGCGGCGCTCGGCGGCGGCGACGCGTGGGCGGTCTCGGCGCAGGCACCGGACTCCGCGGTCGACCTCGTCACCTACCTCCTGAGCGAGGACGTCCAGCGGGGCTTCGCCGAGAACGACATGGGCCTGCCGACGGTGCCGGCCGCCACCGACGCGGTCAGCAACCCGGTGCTCGGCGACCTCATCGAGGTCCGCGACGAGGCCCCCTACGTCCAGCTCTACTTCGACACCGCCTTCGGCGAGTCGATCGGCGGTGCGATGAACGACGAGATCGCGCTGCTGTTCGCCGGCAAGTCGACCCCGCAGGACGTCGTCGACGCCATGCAGCAGGCCGCCGACGAGCAGGGCTGACCCACCTCCCGTGAGCCTCTCCTCCATCGCCCCCACCACGGCCGGTCCCGATCGGGACGACGCCGTGACCACCCCACCGGGGCCGCGGCGTCCACCTCGCCGTGGTCCCGGACCGGGCGCCGGCTCCTGGCGCACGCGCCTGGAGATCCTGGTGTTCGTCGCCCCGGCCCTGGTCCTGATGGCGTTGTTCATCGCCTGGCCCGTGGTGTCGGCCGTCCGGATGTCGTTCTACCGGTGGCGTGGCTTCGGGCCGATGGACGACTTCGTCGGTCTCCGCAACTACGAGCGGGTCCTGACCGACGACGTGTTCACCCAGGCGGTCGGCCACAACTTCGTCATCGTCGTGCTGAGCATCCTCATCCAGCTGCCGCTCGGGCTCGCCGTGGCGCTGCTGCTCAACCGGCGCATGCGCGGCCGCGGCCTCGTGCGGACGCTGATCTTCGTGCCGTACGTCGTCGCCGAGGTGATCGCGGGGGTGATCTGGTTCCAGCTGCTGCTGCCCGAGACCGGCGTCGCCGACGGCCTGATCCGCGGGGTCGGCCTGACGCCGCCCGAGCAGGGCTTCCTCGGCACGCCCAGCCTGGCGTTGTGGGCCGTCTTCGGCGTGCTCACGTGGAAGTACCTCGGGCTCGCGATCCTGCTGTTCCTCGCCGGGCTCCAGTCGGTGCCCGACGAGATCTACGAGGCGGCCGCCCTCGACGGCGCGTCGTGGTGGCAGACGCAGGTGCGCGTCGTCGTACCCCTGCTGGGGCCGACCATCCGCACGTGGTGCTTCCTGTCGATGATCGGCTCCATCCAGCAGTTCGACGTCGTGTGGGTGCTCACCGGTGGCGGCCCGGCCAACGCGACGACCACCATGGCCACCTACCTGCTCACCCAGGGCACCCAGCGCGGCAACTACGGCATCGCCGGTGCCGCCTCCGTGGTCCTGTTCGTCGTCGGCGTGGTCATGGCCGCGCTCTACCAGCGCTTCGTGCTCCGTCGCGACACGCGGCCGGAGGGGTGAGGGCGGCATGAGCACCACGTCCAGCACGCGCACCAGCGGGACGGCGAGGAGGAGCGCCGGCAACCCCGCGGTGTACGTCATCGGGCTCGCGGTGGTCGCGCTGAGCGTCGGCCCGGTCGTCTACGGCGCCCTCGGTGGCTTCCGTTCCAACGAGCAGATCGCCCGCGACCCGGCCGGGCTGCCCGACCCGTGGCGGTTCGGCAACTACACCTCCGTCTTCGCCAACCCCCAGTTCTGGGACTACGCGGTGAACTCGCTGGTGATCGCGGCGCTGACGACCGCCGTCGCGGTCGGCACCGGCGTGATGGCGGCCTACCCGCTCGCCCGCTACCGCTTCCGGGGGCGGGAGACCCTCTTCACGGTGTTCGTCCTGGGGCTGCTCTTCCCGCTGGCCACCGCGATCATCCCGCTCTCCATCTTCATCAGCCGTGACCTGCAGATGTCCAACAGCTGGTGGGGCGTCGCGCTCCCCCAGGCCGCCTTCGCGCTCCCGGTCACGGTCGTGATCCTGCGACCCTTCCTCATGGCGCTCCCCCAGGAGATCGAGGACGCGGCACTCATCGACGGCGCCTCGCGGATCGGGGTGTTCTGGCGCATCGCGCTGCCCCTGAGCGCGCCGGCGCTGATCACCGTGGGGGTGCTGGCGTTCGTCACCTCGTGGAACTCCTACCTGCTGCCGCTCCTGCTGCTCCAGGACGAGATGCGGACGCTTCCCCTCGGCGTGGCGGACTACTCCACCGAGCACTCGGCCGACACTGCGGGAGTGCTGGCATTCACCTCCGTCGCGATGCTCCCGGCGCTGGTGCTCTTCCTCGCCCTCCAGGGGCGCATCGTGAACGGCCTGCAAGGAGCGGTGAAGGGATGACGGAGCGATGACGCGGACAGCGGGCACCCGGGTGACCATGCAGCAGGTCGCCCACGAGGCCGGGGTGTCGGTCTCCACGGTCTCCAAGGTGATCAACGGCCGCTACGGCATCTCCGACATCACCTCGGCGCACGTGAACGACGTGATCGCGCGGCTCGGCTACGAGACGAGCCTGGTCGCCCGCAGCCTGCGCAACCAGCGCACCAACGTGATCGGCGTGCTGGTCGCCGACTTCGAGCCGTTCAGCACCGAGGTGCTCAAGGGCGCCGCCGACGCCATCCGCGACACCGACTTCGAGCTGGTCGCCTACTCCGCCGGCGGCCGGGTGGGTGAGCACGTCGGGTGGGAGCGCCGCTACCTCTCGCGCCTGATGGGCACGCTCGTCGACGGCGCGATCCTGGTGACCCCGACCGTGACCGACGTCGAGACCCACGGGGCGGTGGTCGCGATCGACCCGCACACCGGCAGCACGACGATGCCGACCGTCACCGCGCACAACCTCCAGGGTGCCCGCGCGGGCGTCCAGCACCTCCTCGACCTGGGCCACACCCGCATCGGCATGGTGACCGGCCGCGCCGACCTCGTCTCCGCCCAGCTGCGCGAGCGCGGCTTCCGCGAGGCGCTGCAGTCGGCCGGCGTGCCGGTCGACGAGTCGCTCGTCGTCCCGGGCGAGTTCGAGGTGGACGTGGCGCGCACCTCGGCCCGCGGCCTGCTCGACCGTCCCGACCGGCCGACGGCCGTCTTCGCAGCGAGCGACCTGATGGCACTGGCCGTGGCCGAGGTCGCCGCCGACCTCGGCCTGGAGGTCCCGAGGGACCTCTCGCTGGTGGGCTTCGACAACATCCCCGAGTCGGCCGTGTCGGAGCCGCCGCTCACGACCGTCCAGCAGCCCATCCGCGAGATGGGACGGCACGCCGTCGCGATCCTCGTCGAGCTGATCGAGGGCCGGCAGCCCGACGACCTGCACCACACGCTCGGCACCGACCTGGTGCTGCGCCGTTCCACCACGTCTCCCGGGAGTCCCACCCCATGACCGAGCAGCAGCCGCCCCTCTGGCAGGACCCGACCGCGCGGGTCGACGACCGCGTCGACGACCTGGTCGCGCGGATGACCCTCGTCGAGAAGGTCGGCCAGCTCGCCAGCATCTGGCTGGTTCCCGACGACGCGGGCGACATGGCGCCGATGCAGGGCGCCGCCGCGTCCGTGCCGTCGTGGGAGGACGCGATCGCCGACGGGCTCGGACACCTCACCCGCCCGTTCGGCAGTGCGCCCGTCGACGCGGAGACCGGGCTGCGCAACATCGTCGAGCAGCAGGCTCAGGTGCGGGCGGCCAACCGCTTCGGCATCCCCGCCCAGGTGCACGAGGAGTGCCTGACCGGCCTCAACGCATGGGGTGCCACCATCTACCCCACGCCCGTGAGCTGGGCGGCGACCTTCGACCCCGACCTCGTCGAGCGGATGGGACGCCAGATCGGCGACCTGATGGCGCGACTCGGCATCCACCAGGGACTGGCGCCGGTCCTCGACGTGACCCGGGACCTGCGGTGGGGCCGGGTCGAGGAGACGCTCGGCGAGGACCCGTACGTCGTCGGCACCATGGCCGCCGCCTACGTCCGCGGCCTCCAGGCGAGCGGCGTCGCTGCGACGCTCAAGCACTTCCTCGGCTACTCCGCCTCGCGCGCCGGGCGCAACCTCGCACCCGTGTCGATGGGCACCCGCGAGCTCGCCGACGTGATGCTGCCGCCGTTCGAGATGGCGCTGCGCGCCGGCGCCCGCTCGGTGATGAACGCCTACACCGACATCGACGGAGTCCCCTCCGCCGCCGACGAGGCGCTCCTCACCACGCTGCTGCGCGACACCCTGGGCTTCGAGGGGACGGTCGTCGCCGACTACTTCTCCGTCGCCTTCCTGCACAGCCTGCACCGCATGGCCGCGGACCTCGGCGAGGCGGCGCGCCTCTCGCTCGAGGCGGGCATCGACGTCGAGCTGCCGTCGGAGGACGCGTACGGCGCCCCGCTGCTGGAGGAGGTCACCAGCGGCCGGCTCGACGAGAAGGTCGTCGACCGGGCCCTGCGGCGCGTCCTGCAGCACAAGTGCGAGCTCGGGCTGCTGGACCCCGACTGGACGCCCGTCGAGCCCGCCCCGGTCGACCTCGACCCACCGGACGCCCGGGCCCTCGCACGCGACCTGGCCCGCCGAGCGGTCGTGCTGCTCGACAACGACGGCACGCTGCCGCTCGCGCCGGGGCGTCGCGTGGCGCTGGTCGGGCCCAACGCCGACACCGCTGACGCGATGCTCGGCTGCTACACCTTCCCGATGCACGTCCTGGCCCACCACCCGGGGCACGACCCGGGACTGGCGATCCCGACCCTGCGGGAGGTCCTCGCGCACGACGTCGACCTCGTGCACGAGCGCGGGTGCGCCGTCGGGGTGCCCGGCGAGGCGGAGCCCGAGGACGCCGACGCGGAGCTCGACGCGGCGGTCGCCGCGGCCGCCGGGGCCGACGTGTGCGTCGCGGTGCTCGGCGACCGGGCCGGTCTCTTCGGCCGGGGCACCTCCGGCGAGGGCTGCGACGTCGCCGACCTGCGCCTGCCCGGGCGGCAGGAGGAGCTCCTCGAGCGCCTGCTGACCACCGGCACTCCCGTCGTCGCGGTGCTGCTGGTGGGCCGGCCCTACGACCTCAGCCGCCAGGCCGACCGGCTCGCCGCGGTCCTCTGCGGCTTCTTCCTCGGCGAGGAGGGTGCCGGGGCCGTCGCCGACGTGCTGCTCGGTCGGTGCGAGCCCTCGGGGCGGCTCCCGGTGAGCTTCCCCGGCTCCGGGGGCGCACAGCCCGCCACCTACCTCGGCGCTCCCCTCGCCCAGCGCACCGACGTCACCAGCGTCGACCCGACGGCGCTCTACCCCTTCGGCCACGGGCTCGGCTACACCCGCGCGACCTGGGAGCGGGTGGAGCTGCGGTCTGGGGGCACCTGGCCCACCGACGGCGTGGCCGAGGTCGAGGTCGAGCTCGCCAACGAGTCCGACCGCGACGTCAGCGAGGTCGTCCAGGTCTACCTGCACGACCGGGCCGCCTCGGTGGTGCGCCCCGAGCAGCGCCTGGTGGCCGCCGTACGCGTCGACCTGCCGGCGGGTGCGCGTCGTGTGGCCCGCATCGGGCTGCACGCCGACCTGACCGCGTTCACCGGGCGCGCGCTCGCCCGGATCGTGGAGCCCGGCCGGGTCGAGCTCCGGGTCGGCCGGTCCAGCACCGACCACGTGGCGGTGCTCGAGATGGACCTCACCGGCGCCGAGCGCGCGGTCGGACCCGACCGGGTGCTCGAGCCGGAGATCAACGTCGAGGAGGCCTGACGCCCACCACCACCGCGGACCGGCCGTTCGGCTCAGCCGACCCGCTCAGCCGAGCGGCTCAGCCGACCGGGACCACCAGCACCGGCGACCTCGCCTCGCGGAGCACCGTCCGGGCGATCGATCCGAGGTGGTGCGGCTCCCACGGGTGGGGGCCGTGCCGGCCGACGACCACGAGGGCGGCCGCCTGCGAGTCGTCGACGAGCACGTCGCTGGGCCACTGGTGGCGCACCTCCAGCACGATCCGCACGTCGGGGTACCGCTCGCGGAGCCCGGCGACGGCCTCGTCGAGGAGGGCCTTCTCCTCCTCGCGCCACTGCGCGGTGACGCGGCGGGTGATGATGTCGTCGTAGACGGCGTCGAGCCGCCACGCGTGCACGACCCGCAGGGACGCGCCGGTGGCGTCGGCCCAGGCGAAGGCGGCCTCGAGGACCTCGCGCGGACCACCCTCCTCGTGGACGCCGACCACCACCTCGTTCGGCGCGGCACCGGGCTCCCACGAGGGGGGCACGGAGACGACCGGGCACTGCGCGTGGGCGGCCAGGCCGTTGGCCGTCGACCAGGTGAGCAGCCGGCCGAGCCCGTGCGGGTGCCGGTGCTGCACCACGACGAGCCGGGCGTCGCGGCTGAGGTCGGCCAGGACGCGCGCGGGCGGCCCCTCGTGCCAGACCGTGCGGAACGCGACGGCGCCGTCGGTGAGCTCCTTGAACTCGCGGCCCACCTCCTGTGCCACCCACGGCCCCACGTCGACCGCGGCGTCGAGGGTGAGCAGGACGCTCGGCGGCGGTGCCGGATAGGGCGGGTGGACGGCGTGCACGAGCACGACCTCCGCGTCGTTGCGACGGGCGCACTCCGCGGCGTACCGCAGGGCCGCCTGCTCGCGGCCGGGCCCGGTGACGCCGACCACGATCCTCTCGGGGCCGGTGCCTGTCTCGGTGTCCATGGTGTCCTCCTTGGCGCGGGTGACGATCACGAGGCGGCCCTCGTGAGCGGCGCGCCGGCCGCTTCGAGGTCGAGGTCGAGCAGCATCGGCACATGGACGGCGGGCACGACGCGGACCGGGCAGTGGGCGTAGAGCAGCACCGAGCGCGCCGTCGAGCCGAGGTGGGCTCCGGCGGGGACTCCGTGGCCGCGGCGGACGACGACCAGCTCGTCCGCCTCGTCCGAGGCGACGACGAGCGCGTGGGCGGCCTGGTCGTGCACGCAGCGCACCTCGACCTCGACGTCGGGGTGGCTCGCCCGCCAGGGGGCAACGGCCTCCTCGAGCTCGCGCTCGGCGCGCGCGGCCCAGTCCAGCAGGGTGCCGGCGTCGGCGGCCGGCAGGTCGTCGTGCGCGCCCGGGACGCGCCACGCGTGCAGGACGACGAGGCGGCTGCGGCGCTGCCGCGCGACCTCGAACGCCTCCGCCAGCGCGCTGTCGGAGTGGTCCGGGTGCTTGACCCCCACCAGCACGACACCGGTGGCGGCGTCGGCGGTCCAGGTGTCCGGGACGGAGACGACCGGCACGGCCGCACGGGCGGACACGCCGGTGGAGACGTTCCCGGAGAGCAGCCGCAAGGAGACCGGGCGTCGGTCGCTGCCGACGACGATCACCCGGGACCTGCTGCCGAGCTCGGTCAGGGTGGCGACGACGTGGCCGCGTCGCACGTGGGGGCGCACCCGGACGTCGGCGTGCTGCTCCTCCTGCGCGACCTGCTCGAGGGAGGCGTCCAGTGCGGCAGTGCCCGCCTCCATGAGCTCGTCGGGCGAGACCGGGTAGAGGCCACCCACCGGCACGACGTCGGGGACCACGTGGACCACGTCGACGGCGCCCCCGCTGCGGGCCGCCTCGGCCTTGGCGTAGCGGATGGCGTTGGCGCTGGCGGACGAGCCGTCCACGCCCACGAGCACGTCCCGGGTCCGGCGAACAGGCTGTGCCGAGCTGGGCATCTCCTCACCTCCTGCTGGTTCCTCTCCCCACCTCCACCCTCGTCCCGCGCGGCCCGGGACGGCAGGGCCGGAGGGTCCGGCCGGGCAGGACCAAGTGCCCACCGGCAGCTCAGTCGAGCAGCACCCGTTCGGCGTACGACGGCACGACCGCGGTCCACCCGAGCTCGGCGGCGATCCGGGCGGCGAGGGCCTCGGCGGAGCGGGGCTCGCCGTGCACGACGTAGACGGTGCGGGGCGCGCGCGGCGCCCGGCCCAGCCACGCCAGCATCTCGTCCGCGTCCGCGTGGACGGAGAAGTCCGGCACCTCGACGACCTCGGCCCGCACCGGCACGTAGCGGCCGTGGATCTTGACCTGCCGAGCCCCTTCGGCGAGCGCGCGGCCGCGGGTGCCCTCGGCCTGGTAGCCCGTGAGCACCACGCAGTTGCGGCGGTCCGGCAGCTGGTGCGCCAGGTGGTGCACGACGCGGCCGCCGCTGGCCATCCCCGACGCCGAGATCACGATGCACGGGTGGTCGGGTCGGTTGAGCCGCTCGGACCCGGCGACGTCGTGCACCTCGTGCACGCTGCGGACGTCGAGCTCGGACATCAGGCGGCGGGCCTCCTCGCGGAGCTGGGCGCCTCCCCGGGCCGCGGCACTCCGGTAGACGTCCAGGCTCGCGAGTGCCATCGGGCTGTCGACGTGCACCGGGACGTCGGGCACCAGCCCCTGCTCGACGAGGCGGCGGATCTCCAGCAGCACCAGCTCGGTGCGGTCGACGGCGAAGGCGGGGACCAGCACGCTGCCACCGCGCTCCACCGTGCGGGTGATCGCGTCCGCCAGCACCTGCGGGTCGGGCGCCGCGTGCGTGCGGTCGCCGTAGGTCGACTCCACCACCAGCGTGTCCACCGCGGGCGGGTCGGCCGGCGGTCGCAGCAGGGGGTGGCGTCCCCGGCCGAGGTCACCGCTGAAGGCCACGTGGTGGCGACCCATCGCCACCTCCACGGTCGCCGAGCCCAGGATGTGGCCCGCCGACCGGAGCGTGGCGACGGCACCCGGGGCGATGGCCTGGGGGGTGTCGTAGTCCACCGGCTCGAAGAGCTCGAGCGCGCGCTCGACGTCCCGGCTGTCGTAGAGCGGGAGGGCCGGGTCGTGCTTGGAGAAGCCCTCGGCGTTGGCGTACCTCGCGTCATCCTCCTGCAGGTGGGCACTGTCCCGCAGCACGATCGCCGCCAGCTCCGCCGTCTCGCGCGTGCACGTGACCGGTCCGCGGTAGCCGTCCTTGACCAGGCGCGGCAGGTAGCCCACGTGGTCGAGGTGAGCGTGCGTGAGGACCACGTGGTCGAGGCCGGCGGGGTCGACGGGGAAGGGCTCCCAGTTGCGGCGGCGGTGGACCGCGAGCCCCTGGTAGAGCCCGGCGTCGACGAGCACGTTGCTCTCCGGCCCGGCGAGGAGGAAGCGGCTGCCCGTCACCGTGCCGACCGCGCCCAGGAAGACCAGCGCAGGCTGGGGGGCGTGCCGCCCGTGCGCTCCACCACCGGGGATCATGCCGTCACCTCCCGCGCGACTGGCTCCAGCGTGGACCGGTGGCACCCCGGGCGGCAGGGCCGACCTTCCGGTCCCGCGGGGGTCACAGGTCCCGGGGTGCCTCAGCCCTGCGGCACGTCGGTGCCGGTCTCCCAGACCCTGACCCAGTCGACGTACATGTGCTGCGGCAGCCGCTTCTCCTTGATCTTCGGGACCTCGTAGTCGGCCGCGATCAGGCTCAGGATGGGGAATTGCGGCTCTGCGGAGACGCCGCGGCGCATCCGGCCGGTCTCGCGTCCGTCGATGCGGAAGACCAGCTGGCGGGGCGTCCACTCCACCGAGAACACGTGGTAGTTCTTCGACCAGCCGTCGCGACGGCTCCTGAGGTACGACGCCGAGTTGCTGACCCAGCCGCCGCTCGACACCCGCCGCCGCCCGTCGTAGCGGTGCATGAACGTGGCGAGCCCGCCCTGCGGGTGGTGGTCGCCGAAGTACTCGACCACGTCGATCTCGCTCCCGAGCGCGCCGGGGTACATCCCGCCGGTCGGCTGCAGCCAGAAGGCGCCGTGCTGGCCGCGCAGCCGGTGGAACTTCACCCGCGCGGCAGCGACGCCGTACCGGAAGGAGAACTCGCCCTGCGTGCCGATGTGGCCGCTGAGGCGGTAGGCGTAGCGTCCGGCCGTCGCGTCGCGACCCTTGATGCGGCACCGGGTGGTCGCGTCCGGGTCCTTGACGACGCTGAGCCGCACCGCTCCCCCGCCGACGCGGACGGCGCGCGGGTCGCCCTTGGAGCAGGTCCGGCGGTTGCCGTGTCCGTGCTCGCGACCGCGGGTGCTCCACGCGCGGCCGAGCTCGGTGCCGGAGAACTCGTCGGTCCACGTCGGCTCCTGCCACCGTGCGGTGCTCACGGGCGTGCCGGTCCTGGCCCGCAGGCCGCCGAAGGCCATCGCCTTGACCCGGTAGGTCGCCGGGTGCCCGTCGACCACGGCCGCCGCGGCGAACTCGGCTCGTCCGCGCGCGTCCTGACGTCGGGTGGCGACGGTCTCCCAGACCTCGTCGGTCCGGACCTGCAGCTGCACCCGGCGGCCGACCCGGACCGGGCGGACCGTGGCGGTGACGGCCGCGGAGGCGTGGTCGGGGTCGGCCACCCGGCCGCCGAACTGCACCACCTGGGGCAGCGCCTCCAGCCGGATCTTCTGGACCCCCACGACGCGGACGGACACGTGCGGGGGCGTCTCCTGGGCCTCGTCCCCCGCGGCGCCCGGCACCGGCCAGGTGAGGAGGACGCTGGGGACGAGCAGGGCGAGTCCGCCGACGAGGAGGCGGCGGGCGTGCGTGCGGGCTGGCGGACGGGCTGGCGGACGGGCTGGCATGGCGGGACCTTCGGTTCGGACGGGTCGTGCTGACGCCGGTGGGACGCAGCCGGCCGCACCGAAGTTGTGCGCCGAAGTTGTGCGCCGAAGTTGTGCGCCGAAGTTGTGCGCCCAAGCAACGCAGCGAGTCACGCCCCGGCGACGGTCGGTCAGCCGGGCCGGTGTCGCCGGCTGTCGGTCGAACCGGCCGGTGTCACCGGCGGCTCCGGCCTAGCGCACCACCCACGGCCCGAAGGCCCGGCGCTCCGGTGCCCAG
>CAZDAO010000050.1:0-14301 GCA_964503015.1 uncultured Nocardioides sp.
GCAGCAGCTTCAGGCGGGCGTCCTCGCCGAAGTCGATCGTGACGGGGGCGCGGTCCCCGATGCGGGTGAGGTTGGGCATCAGAGCTTCCAGGAGTGTCCGCAGGCGACGCAGCGGTAGATGAAGAAACTCGCTTCCAGCTTCGATCGCATGAATGACCCCCTCGGGCCGATCAGTGGTGGGCCGAACGTCAGGTGGGACACGCCACCGCAAGCGCAGTGGTAGGTGATGCCGCTCAACGCCTCGTCTCGGTCTCCGACCGCGGAGGTAAACGTCGTCACGCCTCGATCATGCGTCATGCGATCGTAGTCGTTGACGTACTGCGACTTGAACGGTCGCCGGTCGTCGACCTGCTCCACCTCCGGGGCCGCCGGCATCGGCAGCCACCGCAGGCAGGACGACATTGCGCCGGCTATCGCGGCGCGGAATAGGTCGCGTCGGTTCACGTCACGCCTCCACGGTCATCGGGCCGTAGCACAGGTCGAACTGCGCCGACGCGGTCATGCCGGCGCGCCAGTTCAGGTAGTCCTGGACGTCGTGCTTGTTCTTCGCGACCAGGGCGCGCTCGTAGGGGCCGGCCTCGCCGGGGCAGAAGCCGCGCCGTTCACGCAGCACGGAGATCGGTCGGGTGGTGGTGGCGCCGCACATCTCGCAGCGCAGGTCGTCGCCCAGGTGGGTGCGGCGACGCCAGTCGTGTCGGATGGTCATTGGGAACAACTCCTGATGCACCAGAGGATGAGCCAGATGGCGGCCGTGTAGACGGCCGCGCTGAACAGGATCGCGAAGGCGATGCCTCGGCTAGAACCCGAGCGTTGCACGGTTGGCCCGCAGGATCGCGGCGATGCGCGGCGAGTGCGCGAAGAACCACGCGGGTTCACCTCCGGGCGCCGGCTCGTGCAGCGTCAGGTAGGCGATGGTGTAGTCGACCCAGTCGTCGATCGTGCTGCCGACGCCGCCGTAGCCGAGGAACGTCGCGAGCTGGCAGGCCATCGCGGCGCCGGCCCAGCGGTTGGCCGTGCAGCACTTCTGGTAGGCGGCGGCGCCGCCGGTGGCGCCCTGGCCCGTCGGGTTCTGCGGCGAGAACCGGAACGTCGGGGTGCCGCCCACGTCGTAGACCTGCTGCAGCTCCGAGAACGTCCCGACCCAGCTGCCGTTCGGGTGGAACCCCGGGACCGTGATGTTGAGGATCGACGGCGGCGCGGTGCCCAGGACGCCCTCGTAGACCTTCTGCTTCACGAGCCACGGGAACAGGCGGCCGTTGCAGTGCCCGCCGTTGGCCGGGTAGTCGACGCCGAAGTGCTCGTAGTCCAGGGCCATCAGGATCATGCGGTCCTGCACGAGCTGCTTGATCTCGCCGTCGAGGTCGCTGCACAGCAGCAGCGCCCCGAGGCTCGTGACGTTCGCGATGGCCCCGCCGTAGCCGGGCTCGCTGTTGCTCGGCATCGTCAGGGCCGGGTGCATGAACCGGGCGGTCCACTCGCGCCGCGACTCGAACCAGAAGTCGGTCTCGGACAGGAAGTCGTCGACGTCGGCCTCCGTCATCCCGACCAGGTCGGTCGGCCAGTTGGCATCGAGATCCGGCAGCGTCAGGTCGGCCTCGCACTGGATCAGCACGGCGTCGAGCGCGTGCAGCAGGCCGGCCTGCGGCGGGTTCATCTCGACCAGCAGGATGACGCGGTCGCCCTGCCCGAACGTGTAGGAACTGATGTTCGGGGCGGTAGCCGAGTGGCCCGGCGGGATGTTGACCCAGCCGGTCGGCAGGTTGCCGGTCGCGGCTGTGCCGAGACGGCCGTGGCAGTTCTGCCACGTCACGGTCTGACCGGGGTCGACCTGCAGGCGACGCGACTGGCCGTGGACCGAGCGGACTGGACCCGACACCACGATGCCGCTCGGGAACGTCAGCGTGACGTTCGCGATCGCCGTGGTGTAGCCGCCGTCGCGCCTGGACTGCGGGCTCTCGGAGTTCGGAAAGCTGCGTGACGCGGCGGTGTCCTGGCTCGCGACCGCCACGGCCTCCTGGTTGTCTGCTTCGATCGGCTTCGCCATGGTTCTACCTCACCTGATGTGACCGGCTTTGCGTTGGCGCTCGACCCGCACGCGCGGATCCTCCGCCTCGGGGAGAGGCTTACCACAGTGGAGGCACGAGCGCATGGGGTCGTTCCACACGGAGACCGAGAGTTTGCTGCACGCGGGGCACAGCACGCTCTTGACGACCTCGCGCATGTCGAAGTCCTTCACAGTTGGATCGCGTACCAGCGCGCCTGGTGGAACGTCTTGGGCCGCTCGACCTGGTACCAGTCGCAGATGCGCTGCGCCTGCTCGTAGCCCTGCTGGGCCAGGACGATCGCGCACGCCACCGCCCAGTAGTCGGCGGAGTTGTCGATGTAGACGTTCTCGTTGGTCTGGCCGTCGTAGAACTCGGGCGCGAACAGGTAGCCCGGGTTCTGGTGGTTCCATCCGATCGCGTGGATGAACCGCGGCGCCCCGTCGACCCACAGGAAGCCGTGGTCCACGACGGTGCGGCACACCTCGAGCCCGATGACCTGCGACTTCACGTTGTCGTGGACGCGGCGCACCGCGAGCATGCGTTGGGCGCAGATCGCGTTGTTCCAGGTGGCGGACCCCTGGCGCGGCACGCCGGCCGGGTCGTCCCACGCCGCGAGCTGCATCTTGCCGTCCGGGCCCTGCTTGGTGTGCCAGCCGTACTTGGCCGGGCCGAAGCCGTCGAACAGGCGCACCGGGCCGGTGTGCTGCTTGTAGGTGGCGTTGTTGTCGACGCGGTCGACGAGGTCGTCGATCAGGTCGCCCACCGGGAACCCCAGCCACTTCATGTTCGCTAGGGTGTGGATGAGGCGTCCCGAGGCGCGCGGCGACCCGGCCCAGCCGTGGCGGTGGTAGACGTCGGTGCGGAACAGCTCGATGTGGTCCTGGATGACGGCGCGTAGGGCGCGCGACCGGGTGAGCGCGTAGAGGCCGTGCAGCAGCAGGTCGCTGCGGTGCTCGTCGTCGCTCGTGACGTAGCCGGTGATCCACTCCAGTTGACCCACGGGCGGCCAGCCGAGGCGGTCGTCCTTGCCCCACTCCAGGTCGGGCCGCTGGTTCTGCGTCTCGGCGAGCGGGTGGTTCACGGCGCGCATGGGGGCGCCGCCCGGTTCGCGGTTGGCGGTGGGGCGGAGCTCGAACGACTGCGCGGAGTAGCGGGCGTCGTGGATCGCCCACGGCTGCTGCAGCGTGACCGCGAGATCGGTCGAGCAGCCGAAGTCGACCTGCTCGCCGGTCTGGCCGCTCCACTCCTGCTGGGCGCGGTCGCGGCCCTCGTTGAGCCGCTGGTTCAGGTAGCGGTGCAGGCGACCGGCCTCGATCCCCTCCATGTCGGGCGACTTGCGCGGCACCTTGCCGAACGCGAGCCAGTTGTCGTCCCAGCCGGTGTAGAGGCCCGTGAGCTTCAGGCCGCTCTGCCTGGCTCCCGGGCTTCCCTCCAGTTCGATCACGCCCGACAGCGGGTAGCGGCGCGCCCTGTGCCAGCGGTCGGCGCTCGTGCGGTACTGGATGGCGAAGCGGTTGGCGCGCGGCTGGAAGTCGGGTTCGCGCTTCTTGCCGAGGCGCGTGTGGAAGTCGACGTGGATCTTGCCGGGCGACGTCATGGTCAACTGCGGCATCCCGACGGTCTGGGCCTGGCCGTCGTTGCGGGTGTCGCCGTAGATGGCGTGGGCCTCCCACTCGATCGTCGGGCTCAGGTGGTTCACCTCGGTCCACAGGTCGACGGTCACGCGGTGGTTGGGCCAGTGGTAGCGCCACTGCGAGATGCGGCAAAGCGGCAGCTCCTCGAGCTCGACGAGCACCGGGGTCGCCTCCTCGTGGCCGATGTAGAACCTGGGCAGCACCTGCGCGGCGCGGCCTCCCTCGAGCTTCGGGTGCAGTTGGAACTTGATGGGCTCGGCGTCCTCGACGTCATCGAACTGCATGAGCCACTTGGTCGCGGGCGGGATCGCGGTGACGTGGACGCGGACGCCGTGCGGCTCACGGGAGTAGCGCATCTTCGTCCCGTGGCCCCTGAGCCATCCGTGGACCGGGAGCTTGTCGACGAGGTCGTCGGGCATACCGACGAAGATGTTGTCGGTGACGGTGGCGCCGGCGACGTTCTGGATCAGGATGGGTGCGAGCATTGTGTTCCTCGGTTCATTGCCACGGCAAATCGGATTGCGCGCTGGCACGCTGGGCAAGAGTGAAGCCGGCCGCTTTTTCCCTTGCGCACTTCTCTCCAGCCTTGTCGCGAGAGTTCCTGCGGCACCGGATTCTTGGTGAAGGTGACGGATGCGGAACCGCCGCACCCGTTCGGGTCGGCGATGTCGCAGGTGAAGGTGACGGTTCTGGTCATGTTGCGGGGCGGCGGCAAAGGTCAGGTGTGCTCCTCGGTCCTGAACCACGATCCGCACTTGCACTGCACGTGATCCGGCATCGCCATCAGGTCGCCTTCCGGCGCCTCCTGCCACGGTTCCGCTCCCGTTGTCTCCCGCAGGGCGTCCTCGCGTTCCTCGTCGCTCAGGTCTGGGACAACGCCCTCGTGGTAGCTCCTGACGCCGCAATCTGGACAGGTCCACGCAAAGGCAAGCTGCAACCGGACCGCGCGCCTCACTGGCTAACCTGGACGCTGCCGCTCGTGCCGTGACCGACGCGAGCCCCCATGCGTGCCTTGCCTTCTCGGCGCCACTTCGATGCCTTCGCCTTGCGGCGATTGCGCCTGTGCTGCCGACGTCTCGTCTTCGCGCTCACAGCTCGAACGCCTCCAGCGCCTCGTCCAGTTCCGCCTCGTGCTTGGCGATGCGATTCAACGACAGGACCCGGTCCATGTAGTTGTTGTCGAGTAGCGCGATCGCCTCCATGTGCCGGCGCTCCTTCTGGACCGCAGCCGCCGCCCGCACGACGCGGTAGAACGCCGCCATCGTCTGCGGGTCGCAGTTCATCAGGTGCTTGGCGTTCCGCTCGCCATTTGGCCCGTTGCCGCACTCCGCCACCAGGACAACCGATCTCGGCCAACTCGACCTTGGGTCTCCAGGTAGGCCGATACCGTTGGTCTCCAGCCTGTCGCTGTGCTTGAGATTGTCGCGGAACCACTCGACCATGTGTTCGAACGACTTGTGACGCTTCTGCGTCCAGCAATACGGCCCAGGCGCAGCCAACCGCGCGTCTGCCTCGTGCTGGGCGAGGGGGATCTTGGGGTCAACCATTGCCGGACTCCTTGCGCATCGCCTCGCCGACCGACCGCATGACCGGGACGCAACACAGTCGAAACGCTACTGCGATCAAGGCCAAGAGTGCGATCCACGCGATAGCTGTCTGCCACATGGGGATGTCGTCGCGTGGCGTGAAGTCGAAGCCGTGCCTACCCATCGCCGGCCTCCTTCCGCGCCTCGGCGACGGCGACGACCAGGCGGGCGAGGGCTTCGGGGAGCGACCATCCGTAGTCAGCCCACGCCTTCACCTCGTCGAGCCACGCGTAGGCCCCGCCCTCGTCGATCGTCAGCCTCAGGTCGCACACGTTGGGGCAGTCGTGCTCGCCGTTGACCAGCCAGTCAATCATCGTCTGCGTGTGCGGGCCGAACGCAGTGGAGTAGTCCGCGTCGCGGTAGAGCCGTGTTACGCGAAGGACCCCCATCGCCTCGGCGACGGCGCGGTCCAACTCTCTGCCTGCGGGGAGGGTGGTCATCGCTGCCACCTCGCGACGGCCAGCGGTCCCCAGCGGAAGATCGCGCCCATGCAGGTGAGCCGCGTGACCGTTGGCCGCCACTGCCACTTGCTCAGTCCGAACCACGTCCTGCCCAGCTTGAGGATTCGTCGTTGCTGAGTGCTGCACATCACTTCCGCCTCCGCTTCGGCTCGACCTCGCGGATCTCGACGCGGGCCACGCGGCAGTCGGTGTAGCCCGACCACGCAACTGCGGTCCCGCGGTCCGTCCAGTGGGTGCTGAACATCGGCGTCCCGTTGTTGCGCACGACCATCCAGCCCACCTGCGGCTTCATCGGCTTCACCGCCTCACGCTTCTTCGCTGCCATCGCTCGCCTCCTGTCGCCCGACCATGTCGAAGAACTCTTGGTGCGCCGTCGTGAGCGCCATCCACTCGTTCGGCCCAGCCGTTCCGTCGGAACAATCGCGAGTGTCGTGGCGCTCTGCGATCTCCTCGCACAGGTCGCGTCCGAGCGAGAACAGCTTGTTCCGCTCCGCGAGCAGTGACGATAACCGCATGTAGACCTGCATCAGCGCGTCGGCCTCGCGGTTGAACCCGACTGCACGCAGCTTGCCAATGATCTCGACGCTCTCCATTACTCCTCCTCTGCGGCCTCCGCCGCGTTGCGTTCGATCTGCTCCTCGGTGATCTCCACTTGCCGGCGCGACCACAGCTTCCGCTTGCCACGCTGGCCCTTCTTGCCCCAGCCCTCCACGACGAACCGGCCGCCGCAGCGGAACCACGCCAGCAGCTTCGGCTCGGCCTTCGCCTTCGCGACGCGCGCCGACAGGTTGCCGTCGCTGGTGGTCTGGACGCCGATGATGTGCCCGTCCTTGAGGGCGACGATGTCGATGACTCCGAACAGGTCGTGGCGGACCCTGGCGTGCTGGTTCCACCGCTCGACGACCTCGGCGACCGCTCCGTCCTTGCGCCACGCGGCGAGGCTGCGCTGGGTGGGGCTACCCATCGGACTCCTCCGCGTCGGTGAAGTGGGCGAGGGCGGCGTGTAGCTCGGGAAGACCGTTCAACCGCCCTTGCCCATGCTGGCCGTACCAGTGCTCCCAGGAGGTGCCCTCGTTAACCGCGATCGCCGCCCGCACCGCCGCCACGAGCTTGCGCACGGTGTCGAGCCGCTCCAGCCACAGCGCGATGATGCGCCGGCTTCGGTGGCCCCACCCAGCAACGTCCAACGTCACCAAGTCGCGGATGACGTACTGCTCGTGTCGGTGGATGAAGTTCCGCACCGGAACGCTCAGCGACTCATCGGCAAGAGCCATCTCGCGCAACGTCAGGTCATCGCGCTCCAGCTTGCGCAGGTTGATCTTGTCAGGCATCGGCGGCCTCCCGCATGGCCGACGCAAGTTGGATTGCCTGCGTTGCCGTCATAGTGATGCCGCGTAGGAAGGCTGGCGCATTCGACCGCGCGACTGCATCCAACTGCGGCACCAGCGGTGCGACGAGCAATCGGACCCGTTCCAGCTTGGCGACGCGCTCGCGCAGGGCCAGCAGCTCGCTGGCGATGTCGCGGACCACATCGAACGTCACCGTCACGTTGGCAACCTCTGCGATCTCCCGCAGCCGCTCGTCGCTCGGGCCGCTCACGATTGCCTCCCGGCCGCGTCTGCCAGTTCGATGGCGAGCTGCCGCACCGCCTTGCGGGCCTGATGCAGTTCGCTCGTCCGCCTGCTGATGACGGCTTGCAGTCGAGACTCAGCCGCCTTGATGTCGTCGGACCGCTTGTCGGCCTTCCGCAGCGCCTCGTTCTCGGCGCGCAGCCGCTCGACCTCGGCGCGCAGGTCGGCGTCACCATCGCGCTCGCCATCGGCCGGCTCGGGGGCGCGGGCGAGGAGTTCGTCGATCTTGTCGCGCAGTCCGCCGCAGGAAACGGTTGGGACCCCGAGCACGATGGGGTGGATCTTGCTGACAGCCCACTCCCGCAACTCCCGCAGCAGCCCGCGCTCGTCCGGGCGCGACATGATCGGAAGATCGAACAGGCGCTGATACTTCTCCTCGGTCGTGTGGCCGTCCCAACTGTTCTCCAGGATCTCCAGGTCGAACCAAGGCCGCTCGCTGTCGTGGATGTGCCACGACGCCTGCCCTGTCGGAAGGTCGACCACGACGATCCAGCGCCAGTCGGCGTCCCACTCCTTGTCGGCGTCGTCGTGCCGACACAGGTAGGACGGGAACACCTTGGTCAGCGCGTGGACCAGACGGTCGCGCTCGGTGTAGGCGGCGTCCTTCTGCTGGCGCAGTTGGGCTGACTCGTCCGGGCGCGACATGAGGCGCACGGCTTCGTCGAGGAGCGGGGCAGCGTCGTCACGCCACGCCTTAGCCTTCGCGCTACCGGAGCAAGCGCCGTAGTGCTGGACGGCCCACATCATCCTCTGCCGCCACTCGCGCGCCGCCTCGCTCGGCTCCACGGCACGCTCGGCGTCGTAGGCGGCGAGGACTTCGCCGACCAGTTCGTTCGGCTGCGCGATACTGGCGCTCCGCCACGACTTCCGCAACCGCTCCATCGCTTCCTTCAACCTCGGTCCGCCACCGGACCTCGCCGGCCTCGACAACGAGTCGTCCCAGGCCGCCAGGAAGTCGCGGACCGGCATGGACAGTGGCTTGGCAGCGTCCAGGCACTCGCGCAGCCGATCTACGGCCTCGCACACTTCGTTCGTCAGCATCAGCAGTCCTCCAGGTCGTAGGGGTCCACGTCGGGCTCGTCGCACGGCGGCCTGGTCATCTCGACCTCGGACTCCAGGTTCTCGCGGCAGTCGGGGCACAGCGGGTCCGTGCGGGCGTTCCACTCCTCGCCCGTGCATTCCCACCCGCACGCGCAGGTGACGGACGCCAGGCGGTAGCCGTCGAACACCTCGCCGCCACCGCCGCAGTCGCGGCATCCGTTGCCGCTGCACATGCCGCACACGTTGACGATCTCGTCCCACTCGACTCGAGCTTGCAGTTTGGTCATCTGGTCACTCCTGCGTCCGATACTACGCTGTATCGGTCGGGCCGTCAAGCGACGCGCGTCAGATTTCCGAAGAATCGGTCCCCGCGATCTTCCGCAGCTTGCCGTCGACCTCGCGCCGATGCAGTTCCGCGTGGCACATGCGGCACGTCACGAGCTTCACGTCGCGTGTCCAATCCGCCCGCGTTTCCAGCTCGCGCCCGCACGGCACGGACGTGTTGACGCCCTCGCCTTCGAGCAGATGCACGGTCCTGCGCTCACCCTTGCGTGGCATGGCCGTCCTCCGTGGAGCTGAAGGCGTCAGCGCTCTTCTCGAACTCCGACTCGACCTCGGCTCGGCAATCGCGGCAGATCCTTCCGGCCCGACGGGTGTGCGAGTTGGCGATGTATGGGTCACCGCTGATCGACAGTTCCACGACGACCGTGGCCAGATGCGGCTCTGGCATCTCGACCTTGCACTTGTCACACCAGTGGATCACTCGGTAGCCCATCACGTCACCGCCTTCGTCCGGTCCAGGATCTCGCATGCCTCGACGACCGCGCGAGGCACGTCGCGGCGCTGCCGCCACAGGTAGCGCAGGCCGTACAGCTCGCGCAGCACCGGAGAAGGCACGCTCCGCTTCGCGTCGAGGAACAAGTTGGCGGTCCGCAGCAGCGCCTCGACCCGCTGCTCGTCCCGGTCTTCCTGGTAGCCCTTCATTCGCCGTACACCTTGCCGGCAGGCTCACCAGGGTCCGGCATGCCCTGCGCTCGAGCGACCTCGAGCGGATCGTAGTGCGTCTTGGGTGCCCGCTCCTTGGCGAGCAGGCCCTTGCCCTTGCCTGGCCGCCACCCCTTGGTCTCGTCGGCGCTGCACCCCAGCACCTCGAAGCGGCTGCAGCCTCGGCGCCGATGGTCTCGCGTGCCGGCCTCGCGCCGCTCCTCGACCGTGAGGTTGAAGCACTGCCGGAACGGGTTCCACGCGCCGGGCGTGTCGATGTCCTGCCCGCCCTTGAGCTCGGGCTTGGCCCAGCCGTATGGGTTGTTCTCGGAGACCCAGCGCATGCCGCTGGTCCCCGCGTCCTTGCTGCGGCGTTCGTCCTCGTCCTCGCGGGCCTGCTCGCTCGCGAGATCGTCGACGAGCCCGACCCACGAGCCGTTGTCGAGCGCCTCCAGCGTGTGGGACAGCGGCTCCTGCTGACAGGCCGTGAAGTGGTCGATCAGCATCGAGACGGTGTCGACGGAGAACGCCCGTCCGGTGCGAGCCACCTTCGCGGCGATCGGCACCATCTGCTTTGGGGTGCCGAGCTTCATCACGCTCATGGCCTTCACGATGTCCTGGATCTTCATGTGATCTCCTTGCGCCAGTCGCCCTTGTCGAGCCACGACGACAGCAGCGCCGCCGGGTCTCCATTCGAGTTCGACTTCGCGCGGTGGATGAGCTTCTGCAGGTCGGTGTCGCCGCCGCCTTCGCCTTGGAACTTCCGAAGCGCCTGGAGGACCGCGGCCGACCGCGCCTTGGACCGGCTGCGGTAGCCGATCTCGACGAGCGCGTTGAAGGCGTTCCATCCCTTCCCAACCCCTCCCCCTCCCTGTCCAGGATCAGGATCTCCGGGTTCCCTTCGCGGTGTGCGCGAGTGGCCGTTGCGGCCTGGAGCGTTCAAGGGGGGTAGGGGGGTACTCCCTCCCTGTACTGGGATGGGATGGGAATGGGAGCGATCCGAGGCGATCGCTTCGCCGCGATCGCTAGGCGATCGCTCATCTTGCGATCCCCATCGGACCGAGTTCCCGCGCTTGCCGGCCTCGGACATCCGGCGCCTGTGCTCGTCCTGGCGGGACCGTTCGTCCTCCAACTCCTGGTTCACGAGCCGGCCGTCTCCGGCTGGCTGCCAGAGCGATTCGATCTCTGGCCAGCATCGGTCCACAAGGTCGCTACCGGCGCCTAGGAGGCGGGTTAGGAGCTTCCTGTCGCTCGGGATGCTCCCGTCCCTCCAGGCCAGCCAGAGCAGCTCCAGGAGGACGCCACGCGACTCGTGCGACATCATCCGCACGGCCTGACTCCCGAAGAAGTCGTCGCCGAAGAACGGCATGTACGGCCGGCGCGGCGCACGCGTCATCAGCCGGCCTCCTGGGCGCTCTTGAGCGCATCGCGGATTTTCTCCCGGTGCCTGCGGGCTGCTTCGCTGCAGCACTGGACGCACGATCCGTTCGACGTGTACCGCTCGCGACTCGCGCAGCGATCGCAGCAGCGATCGCTCAGGTATCGCTTACGCCCACCTAACGCGGCGTCCATCCTCGACTCCAGCTTGGCCTTGGTCATGCGCAACACCATAGCCAATCACCTAGGCCACCGTCAACGTCCAAACGAAAAGACCCCCCTGCAGCGGTCAGCCTGCAGGAGGGCCAGGAGCTTCCCGGTCTGCACACCGGGGTGGGGAGAGTGATGCTGGTCCAGCGCCCTCACCGGCGCTGACGTGGCGACTCTACGCTACAGCGTCGCGTCGGTCAAGGGCTCGGCCGGCACCTTGTCCTCCAGAGCGTCGGCCTCCAGGGAGTCGGCCACGGCGCGCAGGGCCGCGACGGCGTCAGCATGGCGCAGGCCGGCCACGGCGCGCTCCAGCTTGCGGATCAGCTTCAGCTGCGCCTGCATCTGCCGCTCGAGCGGGCTCGGGACGCGGCGGGTCTTCTTCTCACTCACGGGCTTCCTCCTCGGGGTTGGTGGCGCGCTCGAGCATGGACCTCGCGTCCTGCTCCGACAGCATGCCGGGGTCGATATCGTCGGGGATCTTGCCCTCGACCTGCAGCTCGCGGAGCTGGGCCACGACCTGGTCGATCGCGTCCGGCTCCACCGTATCGTCTCCCAGGGCCTCCAGGAGCCCCGCAGCGCCACGATCTCGGGCAGCCTCCTCCCGGTCGCCCTCGGCCGAGATCCGCGTCTCCTCGGCCGCCTCGGCGCCCAGAAGCTCCACCATGTCCGGGTCGGCCGGGATGGAGCCGTTGCCGAGCATCCGGCGGATCGGGCACTTGCGGGCCATCGGAATCGGGTCGGTCGCCCACGGCGTCGACCGGATCTTCCCGGCCTCGAACGCCTTCCAGCCGTCCGACCGCCCACGGATCGCCAGGATCTCGGACCGCGCCATCACGCACAGCAGCGGCGTCGGGTCCAGGTGCTGACCGTCCGGCACCGTCAGGGTCGCCATCGCGTAGGCCGCCTCGATCGACTCCAGGCCGAGCGTCTTGCCGTCCTCGGCGACCCGCTTCGACGGATCCCAGACGTGCTCGATGCGCGACTCGGCCGGCCAGTACGCGAACTTCTCGCCGCGGAACACGACGTGCGCGTCGATCTTGTGGACCCGGCGGTTGCGGTAGGCGACCTGCGCGAGCCCCTTGTAGCCCGTGATGAACGTGACCTCGGTTCGCTGCGCGCGACCCGACCACCGCGGGATCAGGTAGAACTGGCCGTGCGCCCGGCCCGGCATCAGGCCGTGGCCCGCGCACACGATCAGCGCCTGCGCGAGCGTGTCGGGGCTCTGCTGGATCGCCAGCGCCAGCTTCGGCTCCTGCATGGCCTCGAGCGCCACCGCGAGCTGGAACTTCTGCAGGGGAAGCCGGTGCTCGGCCAGCGCCTGCTTGAGCGCGACCGCGACGGACTCGGACTCGACGTAGCGCGCCATGTCGCGGCGCGCCTGGATGGGGGACAGGTTGCTCATGCCCGGAGATCCCCCGCGATGGCGAGCCACAGGAACAGGACGACGGCCGCCGTGAACGACCAGAACAGGACGTTTCCTGCCCGGGTCGCGAGCGACCAGACGACGAAGCGGTCGAGGAAATCGCGGATCATCGGCGGAACCTCCTGCGCAACCAGTTCCACGCGATGACGAGCACGACGGCGAGGACGGCCAAGGCCAGCACCGTGGCCTTGAGCACGTCGCCGATGGTCCAGACGACGTTCACGACGCGACCTCCTCGACCTGCGGCCGGATCGCCTCGAACTCGGGCAGGAACGGGACCGATACGGCGTGCTCCTGCAGCAGCCGGTCCGTCGACTTCTTGAACGCCTTGGTGAACAGGATGGGGCGCGCACCCTTGGCCGTCATGGCCTGCTGGTAGGCCGCGGGCGCCAACGCCTTGGCCTTGGCCGTGTCGAACACCATGCACTCCGCGACCTGCTGCGGCGTGAGCAGCGCCTGCAGCGCATACGGGTCGACCTCACGGTTCGGCTTCGCCGTCGCCACGACCTCGCCCGCGTGCTGCAGCGCCTCCGCGTCCTTCATGTGCGACAGGATCGTGGCGTTGCACTCCGAGATGATGCCGTCGGCGATCGACCGCACGCGGCTCGCCACGTAGCGCCTGGCCAGCGCCACCATGACCTCGCCGCTCGCGACCTCGACCTTGCCCGGCTCCGTCGCGAACCACAGGCGCCGCGCCTCCTCCTCGTCGAGCGGATCGGGCGGCGTGCCCGCGTCGACCATGCGGAGCAGCGACCGCTCGGACTGCTCGAGCCGCCGCATGAGCCGCTCGGTCTCGTCGTTGCGCCGCACGATGTAGCGGGCCAGCCGGTAGCTCGGGACGTGCAGCGCGAGCAGCCACCACTCCCGCAGGCCCGTCACCATCAGGTAGTGCAGGCACTGGCACAGGTAGTCGGCCGGCATCTGGTCGCTGTCCTCGTCGCCCCAGTCGTCGCCGTGGCGCCCCACCATCTTGAGTTCGGCGCCGATGCCGTCCGCCACGAGGGCGTCGGGCGACCCCTTGATGCGGGGCTCGTCGCCGAGCTGCAGGTCCGCGCCATCCGGCCACGGCTGCACGTCCACCCCGAACCGCTTGCGCGTCAACTGGATCAGCAGCGGCTCGACGTGCTTCCCGCACGCCAGCATGTGCTGCTGGTTCTCGGTCCAGGTCTTGGCGGCGCCGCCTCCGCGCAGCCGCTCGTACAGGGCCAGACGGGACTCGCGACGGCTCACGCCGAGCGCGCTTGCGGCAGAACTGCCGCCGATCACCAACGGGTCGTACTCTCCCACGGGAACCTCCTTACGTCGATTGCAGAACGACCGTCACCGCTTCGCCTTCGCCGGCACCCCGAACAGGCGGGCCACGTCGGCCTCGCTGTACTTGCGGGACGCGCGGCGCGACAGGAACGCCGCGAGCAGGGCGCGGGCGCCCCGCTGCGGGATCCGCGCGCCACGGCGCCAGGCTCGCACCGCGGACTCGGCGTAGCCGGTCGCGGTCGCCACCGATGCGGACGAGATGCCCAGATCGGACAGCAGGCGCCCGAATCGGTGCGAATGATTGCGCCCGCCGTTTGGCGGGCTGGTCGCGGCTTCGGTCATGGTGCTACAGCGTAGCACCGATGCCACATCACGTCAAGCGATCGACGCGACCCAAACGGCCGCCCCGATGAACAGCAGCACGACCACGCCAAGCGCAACCGCCCACGCCCCGGAGATCACCTCGGTGGCGTCGCGACCCTGCCCGCCGAGCACGACCGGCACGTAGCCTCCGCATGCGTCGCAGTAGTCCTCGCACGCTGAGTAAGTGACTGGGCGCACGCACTCGCACATGCCGGCGCGGGTCACGATTCACCCCCGACTTCCACCCAATGCCCGCGCTCGACGTGGCCCTGGTTCGCGTTGGTGCGCCGCT
>CAZDAO010000051.1:0-322 GCA_964503015.1 uncultured Nocardioides sp.
ACTGCACGCCGTCGACCGCGGCGAGGGCGACCCGGTCGTCATCGCCGGCGGGCACGCGGCCTTCAACCCCGAGCCGATCGCCGACTTCATCGACGCCGCCGTGCTCGGTGACGGCGAGGAGGTCGTGCTCGCGATCTCCGAGGTCGTGCGCGAGTGGAAGGCCGAGGACCGCCCGGGCGGTCGCGACGAGCTGCTGCGCCGCCTCGCCGTCACCGGCAACATCTACGTCCCCCGCTTCTACGACGTGGCGTACGCCGCCGACGGGGCGATCGAGGCCGTCGTGCCCAACCGGCCCGGCATCCCGTTCCGCGTCCGCAAGCAC
>CAZDAO010000051.1:332-3335 GCA_964503015.1 uncultured Nocardioides sp.
GTGTCAAAGCCGATGGTCGCGTTGGTGCGGGCGTCCGGCGGCGTGCCGCTCGCCGAGACGGTGCACGAGCGCTTCTCGGTGGAGATCTTCCGCGGCTGCACCCGCGGCTGCCGCTTCTGCCAGGCCGGCATGATCACCCGCCCGGTGCGCGAGCGCTCGATCAAGACCATCGGCGACATGGTCGAGAACGGCATCCGCAAGTCCGGCTTCGAGGAGGTCGGCCTGCTCTCGCTCTCCAGCGCCGACCACACCGAGATCGGCGACGTCGCCAAGGGCCTCGCCGACCGCTACGAGGGCTCCAACGTCTCGCTCTCCCTGCCCAGCACCCGGGTCGACGCCTTCAACATCACCCTGGCCAACGAGTTCTCGCGCAACGGCCGTCGCTCCGGCCTCACGTTCGCCCCCGAGGGCGGCTCCGAGCGCATGCGCAAGGTGATCAACAAGATGGTCACCGAGGAGGACCTGATCCGCACGGTCGCCGCGGCGTACTCCCACGGGTGGCGCCAGGTGAAGCTCTACTTCATGTGCGGCCTCCCGCAGGAGACCGACGAGGACGTCCTGGCCATCGCCGACCTCGCCAAGCGCGTGATCGCCAAGGGCCGCGAGGTCTCGGGCCGCAACGACATCCGCTGCACCGTGTCGATCGGCGGCTTCGTGCCCAAGCCGCACACGCCGTTCCAGTGGGCCCCGCAGCTCGACCACGAGGCCACCGACGAGCGGCTCCGGCTGCTGCGTGAGGTCGTTCGCGAGGACAAGAAGTACGCCCGGGCGATCGGCTTCCGCTACCACGACGGCAAGCCCGGCATCGTCGAGGGCCTGCTCTCGCGCGGCGACCGCCGTGTCGGGCGCGTCATCGAGGAGGTGTGGCGCGACGGCGGCCGGTTCGACGGCTGGAGCGAGCACTTCTCCTACGACCGCTGGATGGCGTCCGCCGAGAAGGCGCTGGCCGGCACCGGCGTGGACGTCGACTGGTACACCACCCGCGAGCGCGACTACGACGAGGTGCTGCCCTGGGAGCACCTCGACTCCGGCCTCGACAAGGACTGGCTGTGGGGCGACTGGGAGGACGCCCTCGCGGCCGCCGACGGTGCCGACATCGAGATCGAGGACTGCCGCTGGACGCCGTGCTACGACTGCGGCGTGTGCCCGGAGATGGGCACCGAGATCCAGGTCGGTCCGACCGGGCAGAAGCTGCTCCCGCTGAGCGTCGTCTGAGCACCGAGCGACTGCCCCCACGGGCCCGCAGCGGGTTGGATAGCCTGAGCCGCCGAGCTACCCACGAGGAGGACGCAAGCATGTCGGAGACGAGCTCGAGTCGTCGCAGTGCCAGCCTGACGACGTCGTCGGACGACTACGGCGGCGCCTACTACGCGTCGCACCTCGGCGGCGAGGACTCCTACTCGTGGGAGAGCGACTCGTGGCGCGAGTTCTTCACGCGCATGGCCCGCCGGATCCTCGACCTGCACCCCGCCACGACGATCCTCGACGTCGGCTGTGCCAAGGGGCTGCTCGTCCAGGCGTTCGTCAAGTCCGGCGCCGACGCCTACGGCCTCGACATCTCCGAGCACGCCGTGGCGTCGGCCCACCCCGACGTGCGGGACCGGCTGCGCGTCGGGTCGGCCACGGAGGCCATCGAGGGGCGCTACGACCTCATCACCTGCATCGAGGTCCTCGAGCACATGGAGGCGAGCCAGGCGCTCGACGCGATGGACGCCATGTGCGCGGCCACCGACCGCATCGTGTTCTCCTCGAGCCCCCTCGACCTCGCCGAGCCCACCCACATCAACGTCCATGAGACCCACCAGTGGGTCGCCTGGTTCGCCGACCGAGGCTTCTACCGCCGGACCGACGTGGACCTGGGCTTCATCACCCCGTGGGCCGTCATGCTCGAGCGCGCGACGCTGTCCCAGCGCGAGGTGGTGGACCGCTACGAGTCCGTCGTCGGGCCGCTGATCGGCGAGACACTCGCCAAGCGCGAGGCACTGCTCTCCGCCCACCGCGAGATCTCGCGGTTGGAGGAGGACGGCGGCGCCACCCAGGCGCTCGCCGAGCAGGTCGCGCTCGTGAAGTCGTTCGAGAAGGAGGTCATGGAGGCCAGGCACGCGCAGCTGCTCCACCGCGACCACGTCGTCGGCATCGAGGCCGAGATCGGGCGGCAGAACGACGAGATCCTGCGCCTCAACTCCGCCGTGCGCCGCATGATCGCCCGTGAGAAGCGCCTCGTCGCGCGCAAGCAGGCGCAGGGCAAGCGCATCGCCGCGCTGCGGGGCAAGCTGGAGGCGGCCCGCGAGCGCAACGCCGAGCTGACCCGGCGGCTGCGGGAGGCCGAGGGCAACGCTGCCCCGCCGTCGTTCACCCGCCGGGTGGTCCGCCGGCTGCGGGGCACCGGACGATGAGCGCGCCGCTGTTCTCCATCGTCACCCCGGTCTACGAACCGCCGCTCGCGGTCTTCCGGGAGACGTTCGCGTCCGTCATCGCGCAGGAGCACACAGACTGGGAGTGGATCCTCGTCGACGACTGCTCGCCGTCGCCCGACGTGCGTGACTTCATCCGCGGGCAGGCGGCGCTCGATGATCGCATCCGGCTCGTGGAGCGCGCCGAGAACGGCCACATCGTCGCGGCGTCCAACGACGGCGTCGATGCCGCCCGCGGCGAGTTCATCGCGTTCGTCGACCACGACGACCTGCTCGCCGAGAACGCGCTCAAGGCGATGGCGCGCCACATCGGGCTCCACGAGGACGTGGACTACCTCTACTCCGACGAGGACAAGGCCGACGAGGACGGCAACCTGCACTCGGAGTTCCGCAAGCCCAGCTGGTCGCCCGAGCGGCTGCGCGGGCAGATGTACACCTCCCACCTCTCCGTGATGCGCACCTCGCTGGTGCGCGAGGTGGGAGCCTTCCGCGAGGGCTACGACGGCTCGCAGGACCACGACCTCGCGCTGCGGGTCACCGAGCGCGCGCGGCGCGTCGTCCACGTCCCCCAGGTGCTCTACCACTGGCG
>CAZDAO010000051.1:3435-13866 GCA_964503015.1 uncultured Nocardioides sp.
CGACGGGTCCTCGTGGAGGAGACGGTGCGCTCGGCGCTCGCGCGCACCGACCACGACAACGTCGAGATCGTCGTCGTCCACGACAAACCCACTCCCAAGAAGGTGCTCGAGCGCCTGCGTGAGATCGCGGGTGACAAGCTGGTGCTGGAGAAGTACTCCAAGCCCTTCAACTTCTCCGAGAAGTGCAACGTCGGCGCGCTGCGGGCCACGGGGGAGCGACTGGTGTTCCTCAACGACGACGTCGAGGTCATCAGCGACCGGTGGCTGGAGAACCTCGTCGGTCCGCTCGACGAGCCCGACGTCGGCCTCACCGGGGCCAAGCTCTACTTCAGTGACGGCTCGATCCAGCACGCCGGCCATGGCTACTGGGGCAAGCACTACCACCATCCCTTCCGGTTCCGCACCCGCGAGGACAGCGGCCCCTTCGGCGAGCTGGTCGTCAACCGCGAGGTGACGGGCGTGACCGCGGCGTGCGCTGCCATCCGCCGCGACACGTTCCTGGGCATCGGCGGCTTCACCGAGGCGCTCCCGTCGAACTTCAACGACGTCGACTTCTGCTACAAGGTCCGCCACCACGGGTTGCGCACCGTGTGGGTCGCCAACTGCGAGCTCTTCCACTTCGAGTCGCAGACCCGGGACGGGACCGTGCAACCGTGGGAGCGCCACTTCGTCGTGCGTCGGTGGGGCATCCCGGACAAGGACCTCTACACGCCCGCCTCGATCGCCTCGCCCATGCTCGACCCGCACCGTTTGCTCGACATGCAGCTGCTCGACGAGCGGGTGAAGGTGCGGCGCCGCAAGCTCGTCAAGGGCGACGCGAAGGACTGAGCCCTAGTCCTTCGCGGCGTCGGCTGCCGCCAGTGCCCGGAGCATCGCGGCGCCGAGGTAGGGGGCGAGCGTCCGGGAGAAGGTCGCCGAGAGGTGGTTGAAGTCGGCGTAGACGATGATCCCGCCGACGACCGCCGGACAGCTCGTCTCCGTGCAGATGTGCTTGTTGAGGTCGACGTGGTGCACCAGGGGCGACGCCAGGCGCTTGGCGGCCGTCGTCAGCGGGTCCTGCCGGATCCACTCGGCGGGGGTGCCGTCGCACGCCGCCGGGTTCGCGGCGTTGATGCCGAGGCAGGTCGGCGTGTCCTCGGCCTGGTTCATCGACGCAGGGGTGTCGCGCACGACGAGCACCGGCACGTCGGCGTCGGCGATCGTCCTGATCGTGCTGCGGTAGATGTTGTCCCTCCACACCTCGTGGGCGGGGTCGTGGTCCATCGTCGACATCACAACCATCGCGTAGTCGCCGGAGGTGATGCGCTCGAGGCTCGCGCGGTTGAGTCGCTCGCAGTCGGCGGTCAGCTGCTCGGGTGAGACACCCGCCACGGGCTCGGGGTGGGGGGTGGGCTCGACCGAGGGCTGGCACACGCCGATGACGAAGGTGTCGATCTGCCAACCCTCCGCGGCGCCGATCGCCTCCAGCGGCGGCAGCATGTGTCCGGCGTGGGAGTTGCCCAGCAGCGCGATCTTCCTGGTCGGGTCCGTCGTGTCGCCGAACGGGCACGAGATGAGGTCGCCGAACGGCGGCCAGTTGAGGCAGCCACCGACCTGGATCGTGGTGGGGATGTCGGTGCGGGTGAACTCGGGTGTGGTGACCATGGGCGCGTCGGGGTCGCACCGGGCGCCCGGGTCCAGCGCGGCCGCGCCGACGCACGGCTGGGCGCCGACGTCGCTCGTGAGCCGCTCGACCCTCTCCTGGACGGCCGCGAGGCGTCGGTCGACCACCGTCCGGGTCGCGAGGGCCGATCCCAGCACGAGCGTGGTGCACACGAGCAGGCACACCAGGGCCCGGCGGCGCAACGAGCGGCCGGTCGGCACCCGGCGCAACGGGTTCTCGAGGTGCACCGTGCTGATCCACGCGACGACCACGACGACCGGCAGCAGGGCGACCTTCACCACGTCCTGCGCGAAGGCGCCGGTGGCCAGCGCCGGTGGCACGAGCAGCACCATGGGCCAGTGCCAGAGGTAGGCGGCGTAGGACACGTCGCCGACGAGCTGCACCGGGCGTGCGTGCATCGCGGGACGGAGACTGAACCGACCTCCGGGGTCGCCGGCGTGCAGCAGGGCGAGGGTCGAGAGGGTCGGGAGGAGGGCCGCCCAGCCGGGAAAGGGGGTGGTGCCGGTGATCAGCACACAGCTGAGGACCAGCCCGGCGAGGCCGGCCCAAGCCAGGGCGACGCAGACCCGGTCCGAGCCGAGACGGAGGCCGCTCGCGTGCGCAAGCGCGAGCGCGCCGCCGATCGCGAGCTCCCACATGCGGGCCGGAGTGGCGAAGTAGGCGACCGGCGGGTTCGAGCCGGTGAGGACCAGGCCGTAGCCGAAGCTGGCCACCGCCGCGACGCAGACGACCACGAGCATCGCCCGGCGACGGAGGGCGGGGCGGCCGGCGGTCACCAGCACGGCGAGGCCGATGAGGAACGGCCAGGCGAGGTAGAACTGCTCCTCCACCGAGAGGGACCAGAAGTGCTGGAACGGCGACGGCGGCGCGTCGGCGTGGAGGTAGTCGGTGGCGTCGCGGATGAGAAGCCAGTTCTCGACGTAGAGCAT
This sequence comes from uncultured Nocardioides sp., assembly GCA_964503015.1. Lineage (GTDB taxonomy): Bacteria > Actinomycetota > Actinomycetes > Propionibacteriales > Nocardioidaceae > Nocardioides. The sequence goes on from CAZDAO010000051.1 coordinate 6,028, forward strand.
GGAGGCGGCGGCATGCTTCGCGGCGTCGAGCCACTCGGAGCTCGAGAGCGTCACGAGCACGAGGACGAGGGTGCCGAGGATCGCGGCCGCAGCGGCCGGGATCAGGCGCACGACGCGACGCGACCAGAACTCGAGGAAGCCACGCACGCTCGTCGGTGGGTGCCGCTGCAGGTGGCTGGTGATGAGGTAGCCGGAGATGACGAAGAAGGCGTCCACGCCGACGAAGCCGCCGGGCAGGGCGGCGGGCCAGAAGTGGTAGACCACGACCATCGTCACCGCCACGGCCCGGAGGGCCTGGATGTCGCGGCGGATCGCGGTGCCGACGACGCGCTCGGTGGGGACCGCCGCGGTGACCGACGAGACGGCCGGGGTCGTCGTACCGGACGTGACGGGGGAGGAGTGCGAGGTGACTGCAGGGCCCGGCGACTGGTCGTGCGGCATCGGGCGGGTCACTCACATCTCTCGGTCTCACACGGCAAGGGGCCTGCGCGGCAGTCTAGGAGATCGGTGCGGCCGGGAGGGCATCGCGGGGCGTCCGGCCTGCTCGATCGGACCCCACCTGCGCTTCTTCACCCGCTCGAGCGCCCTGGGGCTGTGCACGTCGGCGGACCGACCTCGGCCGTGGCCTGTCAAGACACCTGGGGTCGTGGCCCGGTCTCGCCGCGCATCCCCGCCCGCAGGCCGGCGTACGCCTCGCGCAGGCGCGCCACGCGTCCCGGCGTCAGCACGGTGACGATCGCGAGGTGGCGCACGGCCCGGACGACTGCGAGCACCGCCCAGGCGGGGTGGCGTCGTGCGTGCCGGCGCAGCAGCGCGACGAGGTTGCGCCACTGGTAGTGGTAGCGGAAGGTCGAGGCGACCAGCAGCGGCAGCTCGCGGTCCGCACCGACGGTGATCGCCTGCCCGAGCCGGTGCTCGAGCCGGATGCCGGGCGCCAGCACGCACTGGAACCCGAGGTCGCGGGCGCGGAGGTAGAAGTCGGTGTCGACGCCGTCGATGAACAGCGACTCGTCGAAGCCCGACACCTGCTCGAGCACCTCGACGGGCACCAGCAGGCCGGACTGGATCGGCTCACCCCCGAGTCGTACGCCGTCCGGCCGGGGACGCCGGCCGGGGAGCCGGACGATGGAGCCGACGCTCTCCGGCGCGACCATCCCGACGTGCACGCCGGCCGCGCGCGCCGCGGCACGCGCGGCGAGCAGCGCCGCGACGTGGCCCTCCGGCACGGCGGAGTCCTGGTCGAGGGTGAGCACGTCGGTGAGGCCGGGAAGCAGCTCCCGCAGCCGGGCGAAGCCGGTGTTGAGCGCAGCGCCGATGCCGCGGTTGGCCGGGTGCTCGACCACGTCCGCGCCGGCGCGGCGGCACCGGTCGAGGACCTCCCTCGTCGCCTCGGAGACCGGGTGCTCGTCGACCACGACGACCACGGCCGCGACCTGCCCGAGGACGGCCTCGACCCCGGTCAGCAGCTCCGGGCCGGGCCGGAAAGCAGCGATCGCGGCACCGACGACGGGAGCGGGACTTCCCGGGGTTTCCCCGGCGGGGGTGGACCTGCGCATCGTGCGTACAGTAGTCCACGATGTCTTCGGCCCCGGTCCCTGCCACTCGGTCGCGACGAGGCGCTGTCGGAGCGTCCACGGTCGCGGCTGCCTCGGTGTGGTCCGCCGCGGTCACCTACCTGGTCTCGATCGTCGCGGCGCAGACGCTGTCGAAGGAGCAGACCACGGTCCTGCTGACCTTCCTCGCGGTGCTGTTCGCGATCTACGGCGTGCTGTCCGGCGTCGCGCTGGAGACCACGCGGTCGGTAGCCGCAGCGGCCCGGGACGACCACGCCCCGGGGCCGGTCCTGTGGCGGGTGGCTGCCGTGGTGGCGGCCGGCTCCGCGGTCCTGGTCCTGGCGCTCGTCCCGTTCTGGCGCGATCGGGTGCTCCACGGGCGCGACGAGGTGCTCATCGCCGTCCTCGTCGTCGCAGTGCTGGGCTACTCGGTCCACTCCATCGTCGCCGGCGCGACCTCGGGACGGACCTGGTGGAGCCAGACCGCCCTCGTCATCGCGGCCGAGGCCACCGTGCGGCTGCTGGTGACCCTCGCCGTGGTGGCCGTCGCGAGCACCGTCGTTGGCCTGGGGGTCGCCAGTGCCGTCGGTGCCTTCGCCTGGGTGCTCCTCGTCGCCCGGCCCGGACGGGTGCGCGACGTCCTCCTGCTGCGCACCGACGCCCACGCCGCCATCCTCGCGCGGCGCATCGGTCTGGCGCTGGTCGCGCAGGGTGCGAGCGCGGTGCTCGTCGTCGGCTTCCCGATCCTGCTCGCCGCGTCGACCGGTCGCAACGAGTACGCCGCCGCGGCCCCGCTCCTGCTCGCCATCTCGCTCACCCGGGCCCCGGTGCTGATCCCGCTCAACGCCCTCCAGGGCGTCGCGGTCTCCCACCTGGTCCGCGCAGGCGCCGGCCTGGCCCGGCTGCTGGTCCAGCTCCTCGCGCTCGTCGCCGCGGTGGCCGCGATCGCGGCCTTCCTCGCGTGGCTGGTCGGCCCGTGGCTGCTCCGGCTGCTCTTCGGGGCCGAGTACGACGTCGACGGCGTCGTCCTCGCGCTGCTGACGCTCGCCGCCGGCGGCACGGCGCTCCTGACGCTCACCGGCGCCTGCGCGCAGGCGCTCGCCGCCTACGGCTGGTACGTCGCCGGCTGGCTCGTGGCTCTCGCCGCGTGCGTCGCCCTGCTCCAGACGTCCGGGTCGATGGAGGCCCGCACGTGCCTGGCGTTGGGCGTCGCCCCGCTCGTCGGCTTCGTCGTCCACGCGATCGGGCTGGTCCGGGTGCGCCGGGCCGCCATCACCGCCAACCTCGCGGGAGCGGGTGCCGTCGATGCCTGAGCCCGTGACGGTCTCGGTCGCGATGGCGACCTACAACGGCGCCGCGCACGTGCGGGAGCAGCTCGACTCGATCCTCGAGCAGCTCGGCCCGCGCGACGAGGTCGTCGTCGTCGACGACGCCTCCACCGACGACACCCGCGACGTTCTGGCGCTGGTCACCGACCCCCGGGTGCGGGTGGTCCACGGCGCAGCCAACCGCGGCTACGTCCGGGCCTTCGAGGCCGCCATCACCGCGACCCGCGGCGACGTGGTGCTGCTCGCCGACCAGGACGACGTCTGGCTGCCCGGCCGCGTGGAGGCGATGACCCGGGCGCTGCGCGACCACCAGGTCGTGGCCACCAACCTCGCCACCCTCGGCGGACCTGCCGCGCTGCAGGGCCCTCTCGGCCAGGCCGACTGGACGCTCAGCCCCCGCGACGACGGTCGCCGGGTGGCCAACCTGCTCGGCATCCTGGCCGGGCTCAAGCCCTACTACGGCTGCGCGATGGGCGTACGCCGTGACGCGCTCGCCACGGTGCTGCCCTTCCCCCCGCACCTGGTCGAGTCGCACGACCTGTGGTTGGCGATGTACGGCAACCTCGCCGGTAGCATCGCCCACCTCGACCTGCGCAGCCTCGAGCGCCGCCTCCACGACGACAACGCGACGCCGACCCGGCCGCGCGGACCGAAGGCCGTGCTGGTGTCGCGGCTCCGGCTCGTGCGGGCGCTGCTGACGATGCTGCGGCGCGTGCGTCAGCGCCCGGTCGTCGCGACGTGACGCACGAGCGCGCGTAGCGAGCGCCACGAGCGGGTGCGGACCGCAGCCGGCAGCTGGGTCGCGGCATAGAGCCGTGAGGCCACGTGCATCCGTGCGGCGCGCGCGGCGCGGGGCCAGCCGGCGCGCTCGGCCCGCTCCGCGGCGATGGCGAAGTACTCGCGCTCGCGCTGGAAGCGGCCACCGTCGGCGACGGTGGTGGACGAGGCGCTCTGCGAGTGCCGGCGGTAGGCGAACACCGTCTCGGGCAGCACCAGCATCGACGAGCCCGCGAGGGCGAGGTCGACGAGGAGCGCGAGGTCCTGGATCAGGGGGAAGTCGTCGATGAAGCCCTGGGCGCGCACCGCCTCCACCCGGAAGGCGAGCGAGGGCCAGTAGGTCCAGTTGCCGCGCAGCAGCGAGACCGCCATGTCCTCGCCGGACAGGACCCGTGGTCCCGACATGCGCGGGGCGAACAGCCGCTGCTTGACGCGGTCGACCAACGGGTCCGAGACGCCACCCGTCTCGTCGATCACGTGGGCCCCGGGCGACACCACGTCGACGCCGGCCGGCGCCTGCGCGATCGCGGACCGCACCGTCTCGACGTAGGTCGGCAGCATCACGTCGTCGCAGCCGAAGAAGACCATCCACTCCTCGGAGGCGAGCTCGAGGCAACGGCGGTAGTTGTCGGTGATGCCGAGGTTGGTCTCGTTGCGCAGGTAGCGCACGCGTGGGTCGTCGAGGTCCGCGAAGAACTCCGCCACGCTGGGGTCGGGGTACTGGTCGTCGACGACGACAAGGCGCCACTCCGGGTCGGTCTGGGCCCGGACGCTCGCGACGGCCTCGTAGAGGTAGCCGGGGTCTCCCCAGAAGGGGAGGAAGATCTCGAGCATCAGGACGGGTCCTGCGGGCCCGGCCCCGGGTTGGTCTCGTCGCGGCTGTTGATGCCGTAGCGCTCGATCGCCTCCAGCACCGCGATGCGACGCGCGAGCCGGTGCAGCTGCTGCCGGCTGTCCTGGCTGCGGAGGTAGTCGTTGACGACGTAGAACCCGAAGGCGACGGCGAGCAGGTAGAGGACGAGGTCGGTGCCGCGGCCGACGCCGACGAGGTTGGCGGCGTCGGTCACCAGGTTGGGCGCGAGGACCGCCACGACCAGGACGGCGATGAACGCCAGGAAGAACAGCTTCTTCGACGCCGAGACGCCGTGTGCGGTACGGCTGCGGATCGCGACCAGGAACAGGAACAGGAAGGCCGCGATGAGGAGGAACTGGACGACGATCACTGTCGGGTCACCCTTCGCAGGAGCGTGTCGATCGCGATGTTGATGGCGTTGATGCTGGCCTGGCCCTTGCTGGTGGAGTAGTCGGTGTAGTGGATGGTCACCGGCACCTCCTGGTACCGGTAGTTGTTGGCACCGATCAGCTCGATGATCTCGCTGGCGTGGGTCATGTCGGGCGCGGTGATCTCCATCGTCTCCGCGACGTGCCGGTTGAAGGCGCGCAGGCCGTTGTGGGCGTCGGTGAGCTGGATGCCCGAGGTCACGTTGCTGAACTTGACCGCGGCCTTCAGGAGGACCTTCTTCGCACCCGAGGCGCCCACCGTCTCGCCGAGGAAGCGGGAGCCCAGCACGATGTCCAGGTCACCGCCCTCGAGCAGCTCGAGCATCCGCACGGCATCCGCGACCAGGTGCTGGCCGTCGGCGTCGAACGTCACGAAGCGCTGGATGTGCGGCATCGACCGGGCGAACTCGATGCCCGTCTGCAGGGCAGCACCCTGGCCCATGTTGATCGGGTGGTCGACGAGGTAGCCGCCGGCCTTCACGATCTCCGCAGCGGAGGCGTCGGTGCTGCCGTCGTTGACGCACACGACCGTGGGACAGGTCTCCAGGATGCCGGAGATGACCGACCCGATGACCTCTGCCTCGTTGTAGACAGGCACAACGAAAGCGACGTCTCTCACCCGCGGGAATATACAGCCGGGCCGGCGAGGGACCTATCCGGCGAGAGGTGGCCGGGGACGTCAGCCCCGGTCCGACACGGCGTACACGATGCGCTCCACGCCGCTCCACTGGAAGCGCCGCTCCTCCTGCAGGCACGGTAGCTCGAGCTCACGGCTGGAGACCACCGTGTCCAGCTCGGGGATGCGTTCGGCGACCGTGCACGGGGACGCGCGGATGAGGATGGAGTCGGGGGTCGGGTTCTCGAGGGTGAGCCCGTCCTCGTCCTGCCACTGGAACCACACGAAGGCCCCACCGCGGTTCCACAAGGACTCGTCCAGGCCGGGAGCCAGTGCGCGCCAGACCTCGTCCTCCGGCCCGGCCATCTGGCGTCCCGACAGGCTCGGCACACCCGTCGCTGCCAGCAGGCTGTCGACGGCGAACGCGTCGCTGACCCAGACGCCGCCGTCCTCGCGCACCTCGGGTGCCTCGTCGAGCAGCTCCTCGGCCGTGGTGCTGCCTCGCAGGTCACCGAGGCCGAGCAGCAGCGGGTTCACGTTCCACACCAGCAGCGCAGCGCCCGCCACGGCGAGGACGTAGCCGTAGGCCTTCCGGGGGCGCCACGTGATGGTGAACACCGTGACGGCGACCACCGCGGTCGCGGCGTAGATCGTGGTGAGGGTGAGGCTCGGGATGTTCTGGGTCCGCAGCAGCGACGCGGCGTACGCCGTCGTGGCGCCGGTGGCGACCGCGGACACGACCGCGAGGCGGCGGCTGCCGAGGTCGGGCAGGAGCGGCAGGACCAGGCAGAGGGCGATCACGCCGAGCATGCCGACCACGTCCGCGGCGCGCTGCTGCGGGACCATGTTGAGCAGCGGCACCGAGGCGGCGAGCGTGCCCAGCGCGAGCGTCGACCAGGCGAACCACGCGGCCGTGGCCGCGCCCAGGGTCGCGATCGCCACGCGGTGGCTCAACGGTGCCGGTCGCCAGACGGCCGCAGCCAGCAGGGCCGTCCACACCAGGGTGACGCCGAAGGACGAGGAGATCTCGCTCGCGTTGGACCCCAGGATCTCGAGGTCGCCGGACAGCACGCCCAGGACCGGCGCCGCGAAGATCTCCTGCAGCAGGCCGGGCGTGCCGGCGGCGCGGCGCTGGCCGGGGTAGACCGTCTCGGTGAGCACGGCGAGGGTGGCGCGGTTCTCGAGCACGATGGCCGCGAGGGTGGCGAGGGTGGCGACCCCGCTGGCGCCGACTGCGGCGAGGGTCACCCGGCGGGCGCGCCGCGGCACGAGCAGGTGGGCGACGGTCGCGGCGACCACCGCCGAGCCGAGCACGACGCTCCAGGGCTGGTAGCCGTAGACCGTCCGCGCGAGGAAGAGGGCTGTGCCGACGCCCCAAGCGACCGCAGGCACCCAGCGTCCGGCGACGGCGGCGTCCCGGGTCTTCATGAGCGCCAGGCAGCCGGCGAAGAGGGGGCCGAGCGTGGCCACTGGTCCGAAGGACCACCACGCCGCCACCGGGCAGAGGACCAGCAGCGCCACGGCGAGCCACCCCACGCGAGAGTTGCCGGTGATGCGCCGGAACCAGGGCGGCGCCGCCAGCGCGAGGAGCAGCATCGGCACCCACAGGGCCGCGGAGAAGAGGATGGCGTCGGGGAGCCACGGCCCGAGCTCGAGGAACCACCGGTCGAGCAGGACGAGGTGGGTCACGGGGCCCGACGCCTGTGAGTTGAGGAACTCGTCGTCGGCCGTGAGCGGGTTGAGGTCGTCGGTCGATCCGGACGCCAGGACCCGGAGGACGGCGGGGCTGGTGGTCGCCCACTCGTCCGAGCGCACCGTCTGCGGTGTGCCGAGCATGATGCCGGAGTGCTCGCCCGGGGTCTCCCGCAGCGCGTCGATGCCGATGCTGGAGTAGTTCGCTCCCGTCAGGGAGAGCAACACGTAGACGAGGACGGGCAGGACGATCGGCCAGCGCACCTCGCGCACATTCTCGCGCAGAGCACGCACGTCGGGACCTTCCAGCTCAGCGGTGGGACCGGGCGCACTATACGGGTCCTCTACCGTTGCGCCGTGCCCCAGCAGCAGCCCGAGCAGCAAGCCCCTCCGGTCCAGCGCCTCCGGGTGCGCTACGCCAAGCGCGGCCGCCTCCGCTTCACCAGCCACCGCGACTTCAGCCGCGCCTTCGAGCGCGCGGTGTTCCGGGCCCGGGTGCCGATGGCCTACTCCTCGGGCTTCAACCCGCACCCCCGCATCTCCTACGCCGGTGCCGCTCCGACCGGCTCGGCGAGCGAGGCCGAGTACCTCG
>CAZDAO010000052.1:0-2817 GCA_964503015.1 uncultured Nocardioides sp.
TGCCACATCACCCCTCGATCGCCCGAACGGAGAACGCCCTTGCTCCTCTGAGACGTCGCCCCGATCGCCCTCGTGCCCGTCCTCCCGCGTCTCAGGAGCAGCCATGTCAACCAGAGCGTCCGCCGTCTCCATCTCCGTCTCCGATCTCCACTTCGCCTGGCCAGACGGGACGTCCGTCTTCGCGGGTCTGTCCTTCGCCGTCAACGCCGGTCGTGTCGGCATCGTCGGACGCAACGGCTCGGGGAAGTCGACCCTGCTCCGACTCGTGAGCGGCCGACTGCGCCCAAACCGGGGCTCGATCCGGCGTGCCGGGTCCCTCGGCTACCTGTCCCAGGACCTGCCCCTGCGCGTCGACGCCCGGGTCGACGAGCTCCTGGGCATCGCCGGCGTACGTCGGGCCCTGGCTGCCGTCGAGGCCGGCGACGTCTCCGAGCCGGTCCTCGAGACGATCGGCGACGCGTGGGACATCGAGGAACGAGCCCCCGCGCTTCTCCAACGCCTGGGTCTCGACCTGGGGCTGGACCGGCGGATCGGCGAGATCTCGGGTGGCGAGGCCGTCCTGCTCGGACTGGCCGCAGAGCTGCTGCACGAGCCAGACGTCCTGCTGCTCGACGAGCCGACGAACAACCTCGACCGGTCCGGGCGAGCCAGGCTGGTCGAAGCGGTGCGGTCCTTCCGCGGCGCACTCGTCGTGGTCAGCCATGATGAGCAGCTGCTCGAGCACGTCGACCAGGTCGGCGACCTGCGCGACGGCGAGATCAACTGGTACGGCGGCAACCTCTCGGCCTATCGGGAGGCGGTGGCGCTGGAGCAGCAAGCGGCAGAACGGGCCGTCCGCGTCGCCGAGGCCGACGTCCGACGTCAGCGGCGCGAGCTCGCGGCGGCCCACATCAAGCTCGACCGCCGCAGGCGGTATGGCCAGAAGATGTGGGACACCAAGCGTGAGCCGAAGATCGTCATGGGCGCCCGCAAGCGCGAGGCAGAGGTGTCTGCGGGCAAGCACCGCATCATGCACGAGGAGCGGCTGGCCTCCGCGAGGGAGCGACTCACCGGAGCCGAGGACGGAGTCCGCGACGATGCCCCGATCCGGATCGACCTGCCCGGCACCGAGCTGCCAGAAGGTCGCGTGGTGCTGCGACTGGAGGACGTCGAGCTGCGCAACGGCGTGCGGGGCAGTCTGGAGGTGCGCGGCCCGGAGCGGATGGCCGTGGTCGGCCCCAACGGCTCCGGCAAGAGCACCTTGCTGCACACCATCGCGGGCCAGCTGGCGCCGACCGCCGGCGTGTGCGATCTGCGCGTGCCGGCCCGGCTGCTGCCGCAACGGATCGACATCGTCGACAACGACCTGTCGGTCGTCGAGAACGTCGCACGCTTCGCTCCGGCCTCGGACGAGAACCGTCGCCGCGCGCGGCTGGCCCGGTTCCACTTCCGGGGACGCGCCGCAGACCAGCAGGCCTCGACCCTCTCGGGAGGCGAGCGGTTCCGCGCCGCGATGGCCGCACTGCTCCTGGCCGAGCCGGCACCGCAGCTGCTGATGCTCGACGAACCGAGCAACAACCTCGACCTCGCCAGCATCGACCAGCTCGTCAGCGCGCTGGAGAACTACCGTGGCGCACTCCTCGTCGCAAGCCACGACCAGGCGTTCCTGCGACGACTCCACCTCACCAGCTACGTCGAGCTGGCACCGGACCGGTTCGCCACGACCTCGACCCACCACCCTGCGGCACCTGGCCCCATCCGACGTCAAGGAGACCGATGACCCTGACAGATCAGCTCCAGCGCCTGATCGACCTCGACCTGCCCGCCATCGCCGGCGTCACGCCCGCCGACCTTGCCGGGTGGGTGGCCGAGGTGGACGACCAGCCCGACGGCGTGCTGGCCGTGCACCCGGCGCTGGTGCCCCCCAGCGCGCTCGCACCACTGCTCAGCAGGCAGGGCAAGCAGGGCTTCGTCGTCCACGACATGACCGACCTCGACGAGTTCCGCTCCACTCCGGACCTGGTGATCCCGGACCGGCCGCTGTACGTGATGACCGGGATCGACCGAGGCGACGACATGCTGAACTGGAGTCCCGAGGAGGCGGTCCCCGTGATCGCTCAGCGAGGGCGCACGCCGCTGACGATCAGCGAGGGCATCAGCTGGCTGCTCCAGCAGCCAGAGGTCCTCGAGCCGAACCGGTGCTTCATGTGCATCGGATCGCGGAAGCCGAAGCCGAAGGGCTACGACGCCCGCACGCCGGCGCTGTGGATCAGCGGCGGCACCGGGCACGACGGACCGGCACGCAAGAACGCTCCGAAGGTCGGCTGGTGCTGGTGGCGGAACCGGCACACCTGGCTGGGGTTCGCCTCGGTCGCCGACAGGCTATGAAGAAAGCCACGAAGACAAGCCACGAAGACAAGCCATGACGACAGGGAAGGAGACCATCATGGCCGAGCGGATCTCAGCGCACCGAACCCTGCCCGCCTCATCACACGCGATCTTCGACGTCCTCACCGACCCCGACGGCCACGTCGCCATCGACTCCAGCGGCATGCTGCAAGGAGCGTCCGGCGCTCCCGTCGTGCGGGTGGGCGACGCGTTCGTCGTCCACATGGACCGCGAGGCCCTCGGCGATGTGCCGCTGGGCACCTACGACGTACGCGTGGTCATCACCCGCATCCGGGCGCCCGAGCACATCGAGTGGACGATCGAGGGAACCGTCAAACCCCCCATCGGGCACGTGTACGGCTACGAGCTGGCTCCCCACCCCGACGGCACCACCGTCACCTCCTACTGCGACTGGTCCGGCGCGGCGGAGGACTGGAAGCCCATCTTCCC
>CAZDAO010000052.1:2917-13865 GCA_964503015.1 uncultured Nocardioides sp.
GGCGCCGGGCCACGTGGCTCTCCAGCTCGTCGGGGTCCGCCTCGCGGGTGATGACCTCGTACGACATCGCGCACGCGACCCCGACCGCCGCGCTCACGGTGGACAGGTCCTCGTGCGTCTCGTGGTGGTCACGGATCCCGTCGACGATGGTCAGCGGGAGCCCCCACGCCTCGGCCACTGTGCTGCCGATGTCGGCGTGCGTGAGCCCGAAGACGACCCGCTCGGTCTCGACGATGTCCGTGCCGTCGGTCGCCGCGGCCAGGGCGAGCGAGTCCAGGATCTGCTTGCCGAAGTGCTGGGCGAGCACCACCATGCCGAAGTCGTGCAGCAGCGCAGCGGTCCCCACCTCCGGCGGGACCGGGACGCGGGCGCGCGAGCGAATCAGCTCGGCCGCGATGGAGGCGGCCACCGACCGCTGCCAGAGCGCGCCCGGACGCAGGCCGTACGCCGGCAGCGCCTGCATCATCCGGCCACCGACGCGCGAGGCCAGGGTCAGCGACAGCAGCGTGCTGGGACCGAGGCGCACGACGGCGTCGCGCACCGAGGTGATCGTGCCGCGATGGCCGAGGGCGGCCGAGTTGGCCCGGCGCAGCAGGTCGGCGGTCAGCGACACGTCCAGCGACACCGTCTCGGTGATCTCGCGGATGTCGGCGTCCGGGTCGGTGACCAGCGTGGCCAGCCGGGCGACGGTGTGGGGAAGGGGTTCGACGGATTCCGCGGAGGCGAGCAGGTCGGCGCGGTCGACGAGCGGCGTGGTGGTGGTCACCCCGTCGTGATCGGCAGGCGGGGGCGAGACCTGAGCGAAATCGACGGACTCACGCGCGACGCGCGGTGATCACCCGGACGTTGCCCTCGGCGTCCGCCACCGAGCCGACCTCGGCCCAGCCGGGGAAGCGGAGCACCCGCTTGTGCCAGTAGGGCCCCTGGCCCAGGCCGATCTCGAAGCACAGCCAGCCACCCGGCCGCAGCCACGTGGGCGCCTCCTGGACCAGCCGGCCGACGATGGACAGCCCGAGGCTGCCGCCGTCGAAGGCGAGCCGCGGCTCGTGCTCGGAGATCTCCGCCGGCATCTCACCGACCTTGGCCGAGGAGATGTAGGGCGGGTTGCAGATCACCACGTCGGCCGAGCCGTGGAGGTCCTCCGGCAGCGCGTCGAACAGGTCGCCCTCGTGGAGCGCCACCCGGTCCGCGGCGTCGACGAATACCATGTTGGCCCGGGCCAGGCCGACGGCGTCGGCGGACAGGTCGGCCGCGTGGATGGTGAGGTGCGGCGCCGCGACGGCCACGCCGGCGGCGAGGTTGCCCGCGCCGGTGCACAGGTCGATCACGAGGGAGGCGTCGGTCGCGTGGACCAGGTCGAGCGCGGTGCGGCCGAGGATCTCGGTCTCGATCCGCGGCACCAGCGCCTCCGGTCCCGCGAGCAGCTCGACGCCCATGAAGCTCTGCCGCCCGGTCAGGTGGGCGAGCGGCACCCCGGCGACCCGCCTCTCGACGAGGGAGGCCAGCGTCCGCTCCGCCTCCGGGGAGAGCGGCTCGAGGTCGCGGCCGGCCGCCGCGACCACCGACATCGGGGTGCCGGCCGCCGTCGCCCAGAGCGCGCGCAGCGCCGAGTCCGGGGTCTCCTCCGGGTGGTCCGGCAGGATCGCGACCTCGGACTCGAGGTGGGCGAGGTGGTGCCGGAAGAGCTCCGGCTCGGTCAGCTCGATCGTGGTCATCCGTCCTCCGTCTGCGTCAGTACGTCGAGGAAGCGGGCCGCGAGCATCGCGGACCCCGCCGGGTTGAGGTGCTGGCGGTCGCCGTCGGCCCACCCCGTGGCCAGCGAGGCGGTGCGCACGCCGTCGGCGGCGGTGCCCTCGGCCGCGGCGATGTCGAAGAGGTCGTCACCGCCGTAGGCCTCGCGGACGAGGGCGTTGTAGCGCTCGCGCGCGGCGTTGTCGTCACCACGGAGGGCGACCTTGAGGTGCTGCTTGATCCCCGACGGCGCCGCCGTCAGCGGGACGGTGGCGTGCAGGAACCGCACGTCGGGGTGGTCACGCTCGAGGGCGTCCATCGTCGAGCGGTAGGCCGCGAACACCGCCTCGACGTCGGTGCTCGCCGTGACGTCGGTGTAGCACAGCTTCAGGACGGCGACGTCGACGGCGTCGGCCATCCCGGCACGCATCGTGGCGTCGAAGTTGGCGATCTTGCCGAGCGGGTCGCCGTTGGTCCCGATCTCGGCGTGCACGATCGCGCCCCCGTCCGCCGGGAGCTCCGGCGGAGGGTCGCCGGGCACCACCTGGACGATCGCCGGCTGGGCCACGCCCCGGTCGGCGTAGATCTGCTCGAGGCCCCCGAGCATGTTCCAGCCGATCGACATGTGGCCGAGGAAGACGCGCCCCCCCGCGGCGGCGGTCAGCTCGGCCGGGGAGACGGACTCCGCGGCCGTGTCGAGGAAGGGATCGGGCTCGCGCGGCCCCCATGACCGGGCGAGCACGACGGCGCCGACGGCAGCCACGAGGGCAGCACCGAGCAGCACACGCCTCACGACGGCCGCCTTCATCCCCCTGCGCCCCTCTCCACCCGGTCACGGTAGGAGCAACAGGGGCCGGCAACGCCCGCACGCGTCGACCTGACCCAATTCTGGGGACGCCCTGGGCGAGCGGCACTGCTACGACGTGCGCTGGCGCGGCGTGCGCGGCCCCGGGCCGTCGGGGTGGGCGGCGTCGTAGGCGCGGGAGACCTTCTGCGGGACCACCATCCGCCAGGCGTCCACGATGAGCTCGCGCGCCTCGACCGGGTCCAGCTCGGCGAGCGTGACGTGCACCCAGTTGAAGCGCAGGTCCGACGCCTCGGGCAGGTGGAAGCGCGGATCGCTGTCGACGAGCGCCTGCCGCTCCTCCCTGGGGAAGGCGAAGCCCATCACGGCCTCGTCGTGCGAGAAGGCGGCGTAGACGATCGAGCCGACCCGGAACTTCAGCCGGCCCCGCACGGTCACCACGTAGGACCGGTCCAGTGCCTCTCCGAGAGGCAGGACGTCGTCGACGACCGCCATCTCCTTCTCCCTCCGCCCGTGCCACCGAGTATCCGCCGATCGGCCGACATTGGCGAGGGGCCGGAAACTAACTAACCAGACAGTTGATAACTTACCAAGGTCCCTCTAGCGTGGTCGCACCGACGGATCCCCGGAGAGGAACGGCCGATGGCAGGACACCAGGTGAGCGTCAGGCTCACCGTCGACGGCACCGATCGCGAGCTCGACCTCGACCCGCGGGTCACCGTGCTCGACGCCCTGCGCGACGAGCTCGGCGTGACGTCGGTCAAGAAGGGGTGCGACCACGGGCAGTGCGGCGCGTGCACGGTGATCGCCGACGGCAGGCGCATCGTGTCTTGCCTCGCGCTCGCAGCGTCGTACGACGGCGCGGAGGTGACGACCGCGGCCGGCCTCGGCACCGTCGAACGTCTCGGCCCCATGCAGCAGGCCTTCGCCGAGCGCGACGCGCTGCAGTGCGGCTACTGCACCCCCGGGCAGATCTGCTCGGCCGTCGCGATGCTCGAGGAGGCACGCGCAGGCATGCCGAGCCACGTCAGCCCCGACGTCAGCGCGACCGAGGTCGACCTCACCGACGAGGAGGTCCGCGAACGGATGTCGGGCAACCTGTGCCGCTGCGGCGCCTACGTCAACATCGTCGCCGCCATCCAGGACGTCGCCACCGGAGGTGCCGCGTGAGGCCCTTCGCCTACAAGCGCGCCGCCACCGTCGACGACGCCCTCGCGCTCGCCGCGGACGGCGGGGTGTTCCTCGCCGGTGGCACCAACCTGGTCGACCACCTCCGCCTCGGGATCCGGGAGGCCGACCGCCTCGTCGACATCTCGCACCTGCCGCTCGACGAGGTGACCGAGCGGGCGGACGGCGGGCTGGTGATCGGTGCCGGGGTCCGCAACAGCGACCTCGCGGCGCACCCGCTCGTACGCTCCCGCTACCCGTTCGTCACCCAAGCGCTGGTCGCCGGCGCGTCCGGGCAGCTGCGCAACATGGCGACCACGGGCGGCAACCTGCTGCAGCGCACGCGCTGCGTGTACTTCCAGGACCCCACCACGCCGTGCAACAAGCGCGAGCCCGGCACGGGCTGCTCGGCGATCGAGGGCTTCGGCCGCTACAACGCGCTCCTCGGCACCTCCGAGCACTGCGTCGCGGTCCACCCGTCCGACCTCTGCGTCCCGCTGGCCGCCCTCGACGCCGAGGTGGTGGTGACCGGTCCCGCGGGCGAGCGGCGCGTCCCCTTCGGCGAGCTCCACCGGCTGCCGGGCGAGCGGCCCGACCTCGACACCACGCTCGAGCCCGGCGAGCTCGTGCTCGCGGTGGAGCTGCCGCCGCTCGCGATGGCCGTCCGGTCGCGCTACCGCAAGGTGCGCGAGCGGGCGTCGTACGCCTTCGCGCTGGTGTCGGTCGCGGCGGCGCTCGACGTCGCCGACGGCGTCGTGCGCGACGTCCGGCTCGCGCTCGGCGGTGTGTCGCACCGGCCGCACCGGGCGCTGGCCGCCGAGGACGCGCTCCGCGGCCGGCCCGCCACCGAGGCCGAGTTCCGCGCCGCGGTCGAGGTCGAGCTCGACGCCGCGAGGCCCGGGCCGCACAACGCGTTCAAGGTCCCACTGGTGCGCAACACGGTCGTCGACACCCTGGCCCGCCTCACCGACGGGAGCCCGGCATGACCACCACCCTCCGTCCCGGCGCTGCCACGCCCGCCGCCGCCCCCGCGATCGGTGCCGACCGGATGCGCGTCGACGCGCCGCTGAAGGTCACCGGCACCGCGCCCTACGCCTACGAGCAACCCGTCGAGGAACCCACCCACCTCTTCCCGCTCGTCTCCACGATCGCTCGCGGGCGCATCACGCACATCGACGCCGCCGCGGCGCGGGCGCTCCCCGGCGTGAGGCTCGTCCTCACCCACGAGAACGCTCCCCGGATCCGGGTGCGGACCGACAGCGCGCTGACCATCCTCCAGTCGCCCGAGGTGTCCTACCGCGGCGAGCTCGTCGGCGCGGTCGTCGCCGACTCCCCGCAGGTGGCCCGCGAGGCGGCGGGGCTCGTGCGGGTCGAGTACGACGAGCAGCCGGCCGAGCTGGGCTTCGGGATCGACCACCCGAGGGCCTACGAGCCGCGGCGGGTCAACGCCTTCCGGCACGGCTCCCACGCGCGCGGCGACGTCGACGGCGGCCTGCGCGAGGGCATCCGGGTCGAGGCCGACTACACCACGCCGATGGAGTTCCACTCGCCGATCGAGCCGCACGCGGTCACCGCGATCTGGCACGGCGACGCCTCGGCGGTGAACCCCCGGGCCACCCGTCTCACGCTCTACGACACCAACCAGGGCACCGGCGTGCTCGGGTCACTGCTCGGCCCGGTGCTCGGCCTGCTGCCGGCCCAGCTCGAGGTCGTCTCGCCCTACGTCGGCGGCTCGTTCGGCACCAAGGGCTGGCCGCACCCGCACCTCGTGCTGGTCGCGATGGCCGCCCGCCTGCTCCCCGGCCGCCCCGTGAAGTTCGCGATGACCCGCCAGCAGATGTTCCGCAGCGTGGGTCACCGTCCGGCCAGCGCCCAGCGGGTCCGCGTGTCCGCCGACGCCGAGGGCCGGCTGGTCGCGCTCGACCACCAGAGCTGGTCGCCGACCGCGCGGGTCAAGACCTACGTCGACCAGACCGTCTCCGCGACCCGGATGATGTACGACGTCCCGCACCTGCGCACCGTGCACCACGCGGTCGCCCAGGACGCGGCGCCCGGCATGTTCATGCGCGCCCCCGGCGAGTTCACCGGGATGTTCGCGCTCGAGACCGCCCTCGACGAGCTCGCGGTCGCGACCGGCGTCGACCCCGTCGAGCTGCGGGTGCGCAACGAGCCGGCGCGCGACCCCGAGAGCGGGAAGCCGTTCAGCACCCGCAACCTCGTCGGCTGCCTCACCGAGGGGGCGGCCCGGTTCGGCTGGGCCGACCGGACGCCGCCGGGCGAGCACCGCGACGGCGAGTGGCGGATCGGCCTCGGCGTGGCGAGCGCGGCGTACCCCAACCAGCACTTCGTGCCCAACCGCGCCGGGATCCGCTACTCCGGCGGCCGCTGGACGGTGGAATTGCAGGCCAGCGACATCGGCACCGGCGCCTGGACGATCCTCCCGCAGATCGCGGCCGACACCCTCGGCGTGCCCGTCGACCTCGTGGACGCCGACATCGGTCGCACCGGCCTGCCGTTCGTGATCATGGCGGGAGGATCGGTCGGCACCTACGACTGGGGCGACGCCGTGGTCGCGGCCGCCACGAAGTTCCGCCGCCGGCACGGCGACTCTCCTGGCGAGGGGGCGCACGAGACCGCCACGAGTCGGCTGCCCCGGGGGGCTCGCGGCTACTCGCGGCACTCCTTCGGCGCCCACTTCGCCCAGGTCCGGGTCAGCACGGTCACCGGCGAGGTGCGCGTCGACCGGATGCTCGGCGTCTTCGCCGCGGGCCGGATCATCAATCCGCGCACCGCGCGCAGCCAGCTGATCGGCGGCATGACGATGGGGCTGTCTGCGGCGCTGCACGAGGAGGGGTTCCTCGACGAGCGGTTCGGGCACGTCGTCAACGGCGACCTCGCCGGCTACCACGTCGCGGCGCACGCCGACGTCGTCGGCCTGGAGGCGGTGACCCTGGAGGAGCACGACCCGTGGTTCGGGCGGACCGGCGCCAAGGGCATCGGCGAGCTCGGCATCGTCGGCGTGCCGGCGGCGATCGGCAACGCGATCTTCAACGCCACCGGCACCCGGCTCCGGGACCTGCCGTTCACCCCGGACCGCCTGTTCACCGCCTGGGAGGCGTCCTCGCAGCGGTGAGTCGGTCGAGGCGCCGGCCCGCCTGTGCCGACCCCTGACCGGTCGGTCGGTTCAGGGCCTTCGGGGTGAGGTGGAACGCGCGGCGCCCGGCTACCGTCCGAAGGACGATGACCACCACCACCCCGGCTGCGCCCGTGCTGACGTTGACCTACACCAGCTCGGCGCGGGAGCTGTTCACCATCGACGAGCTCGTCGAGCTGGTCGAGCACACCCGCCGCAAGAACGAGCGGCTCGGCGTCTCGGGCCTGCTGCTCTACAGCGGCGGCAACGTGATCCAGACCCTCGAGGGCGCCCCCGAGACGGTCGACTCCCTCTTCTGGACGATCGCCGACGACCCGCGCCACACCGACGTACGCCTGCTGGAGCGCCGTGGCCGCGACGACCGGGCGTTCGCCACCTGGTCCATGGGCTTCCGGCACCTGACCACCCGCGAGATCGCCGACACCGCGGGCTACACCGCCTTCGTCCGCCACTCGGTGGGCCGCGACCTCGACACCCACCCGGAGTCGGCCTTCGAGCTGCTCGAGAGGTTCCGCGCCACCGCTGTCTGAGACGGGTGCGGTGCGCCAGACTGGGAGCGTGCGGCTCCCGGACCCGGCCCTGGTGGTGCTGGTGGGCGCCTCGGGCTCAGGGAAGTCGACGTGGGCCGCGGCGCGCTACCGCGACCAGGAGGTGGTGTCCTCCGACGCGCTCCGCGGCGTCGTCGGCAGCGGTCCGCACGACCTCGACGCGTCCTCCGACGCGTTCGCGGTGCTGGAGACGGTCGTCGCCGCCCGCCTCGGTCGCGGCCTCGCCACCGTCGTCGACACCCTGGGCCTCGACGCCGCCCGTCGCGGCGCCTGGCTGGCCACGGCCCGCGCGGCGGGACTGCCTGCCGTCGCCGTCCTGCTCGACACCCCGGACGAGGAGTGCCGGCGCCGCAACGCCGCTCGCGACCGTCCCGTCCCGGCACCCGCCCTGGCCGCCCAGCTGCGGTCCGCCCGGGACGTGGGGGCGGTGCTCGACGCCGAGGGCTGGGACCTCGTCGTCCGGGTCGCAGCCGTCGTCGACCCGGACGAGTCGGCACCTGCACCACCACCCGACCCGGCGTCCGACCCGGCGTCCGACCGCACGTCGAGCCTCGGGCTGCGCACCGTCCTGCAGGTCTCGCGGTTCCCCTGGGGCGAGGACCCCGCGGCGTGGCTGCTCGGCATCGCCCGCGCCGCCGACGAGGCCGGCTTCGCCGGGCTCGCGCTGATGGACCACCTCGTCCAGGTGCCGCAGGTCGGCCGCGCGTGGGAGCCCATCCCCGAGCCGTGGGTGACGCTGGGCGCGATCGCCGCGCTCGGCACCGGCCTCGAGCTCGGCACCCTCTGCACGCCGGTCACCTTCCGCCCCGCCGGGGTCACCGCCAAGGCCGCCGCGACGCTGTCCGCGCTGACGGGCGGTCGTGCCTTCGTCGGGATCGGCGCGGGGTGGTGGGAGCGGGAGCACACGGCGTACGGCATCGCCTTCCCGCCCGCGCGCGAGCGCCTCGACCTGCTCGAGCAGGCGATCGTCACGATGCGCGCGCTGTGGGCGCCCGGCACCAAGGCGTACGACGCGCACGGCGTCACGCTGAGCGAGACCACCTGCTACCCGCGCCCCGCCGTGCCGATCCGCGTCGTGGTCGGCGGGTCGGGCGAGCGGCGCACGCTGCGCATCGCCGCCCGCCACGGCGACGCCTGCAACCTCCGCACCACCGACGAGGACGAGCTGCGACGCCTCGTCGGCGTGCTCCGCGCGCACTGCGACGACGTCGGCCGCGACCCCGGCGAGGTCGAGGTGACCGTCCTCGACCTGCCGGTGGTCGGCCGGGACCGCGACGACGTGTGGGCGCGGGTCGAGCGGCACCGCGGACGCACCGCCGCGGCGACGTACGCCGCCCGCACGCACGCCGCGACCGTGGCCGGCCACCGCGACCGCTGGGCGCGCCTCGCGGGGCTGGGGGTGCGCACGGTGTTCGTGGCGACGCCCGACCTCGACCGGCCCGAGGACGTGCTCGCCCTTGCCGGGCTCAACGCCTGAGGGGACCGGTCGGACGGGGTCCTAGCACCATCGGACAGGTCGCGGGACCGCTCGGTCCCGGACGAGGCTGGAGTCCTCATCCGAGGAGGACCCCATGAAGACCATCCGCAACCGCCACCACCCGCTCACCCGAGTCGTCGCCGCCCTCGCGGCCACCACCGTCCTGGGACTCGCGCCCCTCGTGGTGGTCGGCCCCGCCCACGCCGGCGGTGCCGCCGCCCCCACGCTCCGCTCCGGTGGCGACGACGACCCGCCCGGTGACGACCACGGCGGTCGCGGCGGTGACGACCACAGCACCGACGACCACGGCGGCCGCGGCGGTGACGACGACCGCGTGATCCGCACCGGCTCCTGCTCGTCCGGCGCGCGCTGGAAGCTCAAGGTCAAGACCGACGACGGCCGGCTCGAGGTCGAGGGCGAGGTCGACACCAACCGCGCCGGCCAGGCCTGGGCGTGGACGCTGCGCCACAACGGCTCGGTCAGCGCCCGCGGCACCTCGACCACGACCGCCCGCAGCGGCTCCTTCGAGGTCGAGCGCAAGATCGTCGACCTCGCCGGGACCGACCGGGTCG
The DNA here is from genome assembly GCA_964503015.1 of uncultured Nocardioides sp. GTDB lineage: Bacteria > Actinomycetota > Actinomycetes > Propionibacteriales > Nocardioidaceae > Nocardioides. The sequence goes on from CAZDAO010000052.1 coordinate 12,372, forward strand.
TGTTCCGGGCGACGTACTCCGGCCAGACGTGCCGGGGTGTGGTCAACTTCTGATCCCGATCACACCGACGACCTCGGAGGAGGTCCCGTGCGCTGGCTGACGAGTCCCGTGGTGCAGTTCCTGGCCGCGGGGTTCGTCGCGCTGGTGGTGGTCGTCCTGGCGACCGGCGCGCTGAGCCGCGACGCCGCCGACGAGGAGGCGATCCACGACGCGCGCGCCCTCACCAGCGTCCTCGGCCGGTCGGTGGCGCAGCCCGCCATCCCCCGCGGCCTGGTCGACGGCAAGGCGTCCGCGATCGACCGGATGGACCGGCACGTGCTCGACCGGCTGCTGGTCGGTGACGTGCGACGGATCAAGATCTGGTCCGCCGACGGCACCGTGCTCTACAGCGACCGCACCGAGCTCATCGGGTCGACGTACCCGCTGGACGGCGACGAGCTCGACGCCCTGGCGACCGGCGGCACCGACGCCGAGCTGTCCGACCTCGACAAGCCGGAGAACCGCTTCGAGCGCGAGATCGGCGGTGACCTGTTGGAGGTCTACACGCGGATCACGTCCCCCGAGGGTGAGCCGCTGCTCTTCGAGGCCTACTTCACCAGTGACCAGATCGACCGCCAGCGCCAGGAGGTCCTCGACCGCTTCCTGCCCATCTCCGTGGGGGCGCTGGTCGGCCTGATGCTGCTCACCGCGCCGCTCGTCGTGCTGCTCACCCGGCGCCTCGACCGCGGGGCCCGCGAGCGCGAGGCGCTGCTGCAGGCGGCGGTGCGCGCCTCCGACGCCGAGCGGCTGCGGATCGCCCGCGACCTGCACGACGGCGTGGTGCAGGACCTGGCCGGGTCGTCGTACGCCCTCTCGACCGTCGCGGCCCGGCCGACCGTGGACGCCGAGGTGCGCGCGGAGCTCGACGGTGTCGGCCGGTCGCTGCGCACCAGCATGCGTGCGCTGCGCTCACTCCTGGTCGAGATCTACCCACCCGACCTGCACACCGGTGGCCTCGCCGCCGCGTTGCACGACGTGGTGGCGCCGCTCGCCGCGGCCGGGGTGGCGGTCGACGTCGACGTCAGCGGCGAGGAGGGGGTCGGCGAGGACGCCGTCGCGCTGGTGTGGCGGGTCGCCCAGGAGGGCGTCCGCAACGTCGTGCACCACGCAGGCGCCTCGCGCGTCTCGGTGACGGTGCACCGCGAGGACGGCCGACTGGTGCTGGAGATCGTCGACGACGGGCGCGGGTTCGTCCCTGCGGCAGGTGCGGGGGAGGGCCACTTCGGCCTGCGCGCCCTCGAGGGGCTGGTCCGCGAGTCGGGTGGGACGCTCGAGGTCGAGTCGGCGCCCGGCGAGGGGACGACGCTCCGGACGGAGGTGCCGGCGCGATGATCCGCGTGGTGGTGGCCGACGACCACGCGGTGGTGCGCAGCGGGCTCACCGGGCTGATCGAGGGCACCGACGACCTCGAGGTGGTCGGTGTCGCCGCCAACGGCCGGGAGGCCGTCGAGCAGG